>JANPGA010000064.1:0-5042 GCA_031423735.1 Bacteroidota bacterium
CAAATTGAAAGAAGAACTCGTAAAATGGTACTCTCCTATTTTAGGCGCTGAGACGGAGATGTTGATTTTTGGACATTCAGGAATCCCAGTTATCATATTTCCTACCTCGATGGGTACTTATCACCAAAACAAAGATTTTCATCTAATTGAATCAGTAGCTTGGTTTGTTGATAATGGGTTGGTTAAGATATATTGCCCTGATAGTGTTGATGAATTCTCGTTTTACAATGAAATGATTCACCCTTCAGATCGCATACGTAACCATACGCATTATGATGATTTTATTTTACATGAAGTGGTAAGTCGTGCCTCCAATGAAACTGGTCACCATAGAGTGGTAATGGCTGGTTGCAGTTTTGGTGGATATCAAGCAATAAATTTCGCTTTCCGTCATCCTGATCGAGTTCGTGATGTTTTCAGTATGGGTGGTGCATTTGATATAAAAAATCATCTCGATGGTTATTATGATGAAAATGTTTATTACAATAATCCAGTTGACTATTTAGGCTCCTTAAATGATGAGAATATCTGGAAGATGGGGATCGTTTTAGGCGTTGGCGAGGAAGATTTTTGTTTACCTCAAAATAAACGTCTTGCAGAGATCATGGACAGAAAAAACATTCCTTATTGGATGGACATACGACCAAATGCTGTTCATGACTGGCCAGTTTGGAGAGAAATGCTTCCTACCTACTTTGGAAGAATGAATTTTAATTAATAAAACTAACCTATTTTAGAAAATAAATCAAAAACATGAGACGTATTGGCATTCTCCACGGGATGGAACGCAGTTTTCCCGACGCTTTGATACAACGTATCAACGACAAAAAAGAACCAGGTATTCACGCTGAATTAGTGAAAATCGATAAGTGTATTCAAGGCGAAGCAGTAGATTATCACGTAGTGATGGATCGCATTTCACAAGATGTACCCTTTTATCGTGCTTGGCTGAAAAATGCAGCATTAACAGGAACAGCAGTTCTTAACAACCCTTTTTGGTGGAGTGCTGATGAGAAGTTTTTTAACAATTGCTTAGCAATGCGTTTAGGAATTCCAGTGCCTAAAACTGCTCTTTTACCTTCTAACGAATGGCCAACTGATACTAAAGAAGCATCCTTCCGTAACTTAGAAATGCCTCTTGATTGGCAAGGAATGTTCAATTACACTGGATTTCCTGTTTACATGAAACCGCATGATGGTGGTGGTTGGAAAAATGTATTTCAATTAGATACTCCAAATGCATTTTACGAAGCACACCAAACAACTGGTCAGTTGGTAATGATGTTACAAGAAGAAATTAAATTTGATTCTTACTATCGTGTATATTGTATAGGTCAGCGTGATGTTCGTATTATGGAATATGAGCCACGTAATCCGCATCATTTACGTTATGTACACAATGTATTTAATCCAGATCAAAAAATGCTGGCATTGTTGACTGATTACACACTTCGTCTATGTGATGCGTTAGGCTATGACTTCAACACTGTTGAATTTGCTGTTCGTGATGGTATTCCTTATGCAATCGATTTCTGTAACCCTGCTCCTGATGCTGATTTAGCATCTGTAGGACAAGAAAACTTTGATTGGGTAATGGAAGCTTGTGCAAATATGTGTATCCGCAGAGCGAAAGCATATAAAGAAAATGCCGACAATTTAACTTGGGGAACTTTTATGAAAAATGCTACCATGGGAATGGCAAGTGGTAATCCGGTTCCGAAGTTTAATCACAGTTCTTCAATTCAAAATGTTTAAACATTTTGAATTGAAAATTAATAATTAAAGATTAAGAATTAAAAATATTGAATTCGTATTCCGAAGCTTTTTGGAATACGAATTCAGTTTAAATGGATGTAGGAATAAAAATTTACAATTTAAAAATTTCGAATAGCAATATGGGTTTATTTACATTAGGTATAGAGGAAGAATTTCAAATCATTGATCCTATTACACGTGAATTAAAAAGTCACATGCACCAGATTGTTGAAGGTGGAAAGGTGATCTTAAAAGAGCAAGTGAAGGCTGAGATGCATCAAAGCGTTGTCGAAGTTGGAACTAACATCTGTAAAGATATTACGGAAGCAAGAACAGAAGTAACTTACTTAAGAAAAATGATTAGTGAAATCGCTGCTAAGCAAGGATTACTTTTCGCTGCTGGTGGTACTCATCCCTTTTCACGTTGGCAAGATCAAGAGATAACCGATCATCCTCGTTACCATGAAATCGTAAATGAATTACAAGATACTGCACGTGGAAATCTTATTTTTGGATTGCATGTTCATGTCGGAATTCCTAGTCGTGAAATTGGTTTAGCAATTATGAATCAAGCACGTTATTTTCTTCCACACATTTTCGCATTGTCTGCAAATTCACCATTTTGGCTAGGTAGAAATACTGGATTTAAAGCATATCGTACAAAAGTATTTGATAAATTTCCACGTACAGGTATTCCTGATCATTTTACTAGTGTAGCTGAATATGATAGCTATGTAAATCTTTTGATCAAAACAAAATGTATCGATAATGGTAAAAAGATTTGGTGGGATTTAAGATTACATCCCTTCTTCGAGACAATCGAATTCCGAATTTGTGATGTTCCGATGCGCATTGATGAAACAATTGCAATAGCAGCTTTAATACAAGCTATCGTTGCTAAAATTTACAAGTTGATGCAATCAAATTTATCATTTGCTAATTATAGTAGAGCATTGATTAATGAAAATAAATGGAGAGCTGCACGTTACGGAATCGGAGGCAAATTAATTGATTTCGGAAAGCAGGAAGAAGTTTCTACTAAAGATTTAATTTATGAGTTACTTGCATTCGTTGATGATGTTGTGGACGAATGTGGAAGTCGTCATGAATTGAAATATATTGAGAAAATGTTAGAGCAAGGTACAGGAGCTGATCGTCAGTTAGCAATCTTTGAAAAAACAGGCGACCTTAAAGATGTAGTAGATTACATGGTAAGTGAAACAAATTTAGGACTGTAATCGTAAACATGCTTACCACTGAAAATGTCTTTGGAAAAGAGACTATAAATTGCATGGATCAACAAATCATTAAGGTTGCAATTCTTGACCTTTACAATAACGAACCCAATGAAGGGATGCGTGGAATTCAAAATTTATTGAATACGCATGAATTACCTGAAAATTTAAAGTTTGAATATACTCGATTTGATGTTCGCTTTAAACTAGAAGTTCCCGACATCGATTTTGATATCTACATTAGCAGTGGCGGACCCGGAAGCCCTTTGGCTGATGCAGATAATGTTTGGGAAAAGCCATATTTCAATTTGATAGATCGCCTAATTGATTTCAATAAAAACAGTGCAGGTCAAAAGAAATTTGTATTCTTTATTTGCCATTCGTTTCAATTAATGTGTCGTCATCTTGAACTCGCAGAAGTAACGAAACGTAAATCAACAGCATTTGGAATTTTCCCAATGCATAAATTTGAATTTGGATTTCAAGAGCCTTGTTTCAAGCAAATCAATGATCCGTTTTTTGCAGTTGATAGTCGCGATTGGCAAGTAATAAAACCAGATCATAAAGTACTTAAGAAATTTGGTGCAAGAGTATTAGCTATCGAGAAAGAGCGACCGCATGTTCCTTATGAGCGTGCAATTATGGGTATTCGCTTTAACGATGAAATGATAGGAACACAGTTTCATCCAGAAGCAGATCCAATAGGTATGTTGCATTATCTTTTACGACCAGATAAAAAGGAACATATCATTAAACATCATGGTGAAGATAAATATGAAGAGATGCTTTTACATTTAAACGATCCTGACAAAATATCCTTAACTCAAAAAAGCATCATCCCCGCCTTCCTCGACCAAGCCATCCAACACAGCCTAGTCTACGCATAGGTAATAATACCAACCATTTATTATTTCATATTTTTTTAATTCTGAATTTTGAATTCTGAATTCTGAATTCCGTTTAGCAATATCTTTGTTCGATGGTAAAAAAACCAAAATACTACGTAGTGTGGGAAGGTCGTGTGAAAGGAATTTTCAAAACATGGGATGAATGCAGACGCAGTACAGAAGGATTTGCAGCAGCTAAATACAAATCGTATGAGAGTTTAGCAGAGGCTGAAAAAGCCTTTAGCGATAATCCTGCAAAACATATTTACAAAAATACTTCCGAAAAAAAAGTTGTTGGAACCTCTTCTAAATTAGGTGTTGGCAAACCAATTAAGGACAGTATTGCAGTTGATGCAGCATGCAGTGGGAATCCTGGCAAAATGGAATACCAAGGAGTAGATACTGCAACAGGAGAAAATATTTTTCATCAAGGTCCGTATGAAGATGGAACAAATAACATTGGAGAATTTTTAGCACTTGTACATGCACTTGCTTATCTCAAACAAAAAGAACTTCCCACAAAAATTATTTATAGCGATTCGAAGATTGCAATCGGTTGGGTAAAGAAAAAAAAGTGCAACACCAAGCTTGAACCTACTAAACGAAATGCAGTTCTTTTCGAATACATCCAACGTGCGGAACAGTGGCTCGTAAATAATAAATACTACAATCCAATTTTAAAATGGGAAACTAGTGTTTGGGGAGAGATTCCTGCGGATTTTGGAAGGAAGTGAAATAAATTCAGAATGTAGAATTCAGAATGCAGAATTCAGAATTCAGAATGCAGAATTAGGAATGAGGAATGAGGAATGAGGAATGAGGAATTAAGAAATAAGAAATAAGAATGAGTGTTCGGATAAGAATGAGGAAATGTAATTTTTTAATACCCTTATATTTAAAAAAATAGCAATCCTATAAATCTTTTTAAAAATCTTATTAATTCTGCCTGGCAAGAATACTTGTTTTTCATGGTTCCTTCTATCCAAAGTTGTGTTTAGTAAACAAAGTTATTTACGCTAAAAAATAAAAATCAAACATTTAATAGCCATGTCCGGAATTGCAAACTAAGGACAGCTGGACAGCAGTTAAAATTAATTAAGCATCTCCTTCAAAAAGTTATTCGGACTTTAAGTAAACTCACCTTCAAATTTTCAAATCAACACAT
>JANPGA010000065.1:0-2032 GCA_031423735.1 Bacteroidota bacterium
TTCACATATAAAGTTACCGTTACATCAGCAAATGGATGTACAGGAACCGCAACTTACACTATCAGTGTTGATCCAGTTCCATCTTCTGCAGTTATTGATTCATCAGGATCATTAACATTATGTCAAGGTGATTCAGTTATGCTTTTTGTAAATCCAGTTGGCAATACATACCTATGGTCAAAATCACCTTCACCATATTTATCTTCTCCTCAAAATACGAATCCTAATTTATGGGTTTCTCAAAGTGGAACTTATTCTGTAATAGTTCAAACTGCTACGGGTTGCGCATATCCTGCAATTGCTCCGGTAACAGTTATTGTTAACCCATTACCAACAGCAAATATTGTTGGTGACACTGTATTATGTGAAGGAGAAACATTACAATTACTCACAACTCAAGGGCAAGGAACTTATGCATGGAATGGACCCACTTCAAGTGGAATAACGAATCCATTTATTCTTCCAAATATTCAGTTAGGTGATGCAGGAATATATTCTGTAATTGTTACGAATACCTATGGTTGTACTATAAAAGATTCGGTCAATGTAATTGTAAACCCTGCTCCTACTGTTCCTTATATTATTTCAACTCCAGGAGGAGTATTATGCGAAGGACAATTAGTTAATATCAGCATAGTAGGACCACAAGCCCCTCCAGTAGTTTATAATTGGAGTACTGGTCAAATGGGTTATAGTATTAATGCAGCAATGGCAGGTAATTATAGTGTAATTGCTACCAACCAATTTGGATGTACATCAGCTTCAAATGTAATTACCATTCATCCTCTTCCTGATTTAAGTTGCGTACCTAGTGGTTGTTATGAATTCTGTAATGAATGTGTTTCAGTGACAATCCCTGGTCCGTTTGGATTAGCTTCATACACTTGGCAAAAATTAGTAGGTAATGTTTTTGTGTTTTACAGTGCTACACAAAATTTAAACGTATTGCCTCCAGGTGGAATATTTAGGTTAATTGGTGCAAATCAATGGGGATGTGCTGATTCATCAGACACCTTAAAAGTTACCTTTAAAGATTGTTGTCCTTTACTTCCTCCTCCATCTTGCTTAGATACATGTGTTAATTTTAATTCAAATACATTCGAAGGTTGGCATCCAAATCCAGTGGCACCAAATGTTGGGGTAACTGTCACAAATTTAAATTCACAAGCAGGTCCAACAGATTATTATGTACTTGCCTCTGACCAACCTGGTCCTTCACAACTACAATCCGGCTCTCAGTTACTTGGAAAATGGTGTTGTGGAACTTTCTGTTATGATTATAAAGTTTTCGATGATGGTTTAGCTATTGTAGTGAATACGTTCCCTCAATTCACCATATTTAATGGTACTCTTGGTTTTAGATTTACATCTACAACTGTTGCAAATGAAAGTATTGGATGGCAACGAATTTGTGCACTAATAACTGATTGCAATCCTCCTCCTATTTCTGGAGCTGGCACTTGGGCTCCAATTGCAGGAACAGTTTTAACAGATTGGACGACTGTTTTAAGTAACGTAACGGAGATTGACTTCAAAGTAGATTATTCAACAGCAGTTGGTGAAACATCTGGTTTTGATAATTTTTGCATTCATTCCGGAGTTCCTCAAATTAATGCTGGAAAAGATACAACCATTTGCGCCGGACAAGTTGTTACACTTCATGTTACTGGTTGCAGTGGTACTCCACAATGGCAAGAAATTGTTCCATTTGGTGTAAATTTCAATATCGGAATGGGAGGAATAATTGATGTTTCTCCTACACAAAGTACTTGTTACCTAGTAACCTGTTGCGGTGTTGGAACATGTTGCTGTGATACAGATACTGTTTGCATAACGGTTAAACCACTTCCAATTTTAAAATGGACAACAATTTATCCAAATCTATGTAGTGATTCTACATTCACTTTAAATCCTAACGATGTTCTTGTACTTGTAAATAACATATTCGTAAATGCTCCGCTTGCTGGTGGCACTGGTTACTTCTCAGGTATTGGTGTTGCAGGAAATATCTTCACACCAAATGGTCCGGGCA
>JANPGA010000066.1:0-2217 GCA_031423735.1 Bacteroidota bacterium
TTTGGTTCCTGATAACCTGCCTTTGTAACATTAGTTGTCCATAATAAAGGAATTATATCCGTATTATCTCCTGTTACTTTTAAATTACATCCTGTTTGATGTGGAATATCTTCTAAAGCGACAATACAATTTTCTGTTAAAAATTGACTTTGCGTCGAACTGAAAAGTAGTAGTGTATCTTTCAATTCCTCTAAAGTAAAAGGCATATCTAAAAATTTTATCAAATATATAAAACAATCAATACAAAAACACAAAGTTTAAGCTCTGGCTTTATTCAATAGTTAAGACAGGTTCTCCCGAGTTGGTAAGGCTTTTGGTTATTGGGTTAACAATTATAATTATTTTGTCTGATGTCCGTAATCAATTAATGGAATATGAATTGAAGTTGCCAAGTATTTTCCATTTTCTAAACTTTTAATAAAATCTTCTCTAGGAATAGTAAAGGCAGATGAAAAGTAATGGAAATGTGATTGACCATTGTCATGATTTTCTTTACCTGCCAAACTTCTATATGTTAAAAATAAGCAATGCCATATATCTGCTTTTTCAAAAAGGTGAGCTACTATCACTTTTCTATGGTCAATCATATTTTTAATTTGACCCTCTGTTAATGTTGTCTTTCCAATTGATCTTATGCTTCCATCATCTTCTTTAATAGCCATTTTAGGAATTATTGCACCTTTAGGAATATTAATATTAATATCTACCCTAATACGACTATATAAGAAGCCAAATTTTTCAAATGATAACATGATAAAGCTAAAAAATTGATCTGTTGTTAAACTTTGTCTTTTTAATAAATTCTCTTGTTCACTTTTTTTAGTAGTTTCTAATAGTTTAATAAAATTTTCTGGTATTGGAACTCTTATTTCCTTTAAATATTCACTAACTGAATATTCGGCCTCAAGAGTAATCAAATCTTCAATTATTGGTAATTTCTGTATTACACGAATATCTCTATTATTAATTTTAGCGATTTCAAGCCATTCACTTTTATATAATTCTATTGGGTTAACTTTATAGACATTATCACTTCTAGTTCCTCTGTGAAAGCTTGTTTCGCTTTCATAAATTTTACTTGTTTTCATCCTTTAATGTGTTTTTTGTAAATTTTAAAAAAGTGCTGCAACTTCGACTATCAAGAACGAAAACAAAGAAGACTTGAAGAAAGGTATGGGGTTAAACCCGCTTCAAATTTAAAAGAATTTGTTTACACTGAATTATAAGGACTTTTTTAAATTGTGCTCTAAAGTTTCGCCCAACAATTCAACTTTAAATTCAATCAGCATTAACTTCTTGTTGTATTTATATTCTTTGACTGCATAATAACTATTATCTAACGCTCTTCGTATTCCCAGCATATCAAACTTCCCTTTAAATATTTCATAGTTTAAAAGGTCTTCAAATTGGTCAAAGACTTCTTATTTATCAGGGGAGTAGGTTACTCTATGTACAATGTCTTTATAAACGTCGTCTTTCTTTTTCCAAAGCCAATTATATAGCATAATATAGACCGTTTCCCTCACTAATTCAATTTTGCTTATTCTTTCGGTAATTGTTAAGGTAGAATAATCCTGGCTAACCTTCACGTCCATAAATCACCATCTCTTTAAATGTTGCAACTTTCTTTTTCTCTTTTGTTCTGCAGTTAGTTTTAATTGTAAACGGAAACTAACCCGGCTCTGTTCCTCATTCAACTTAACGCACATTATTTCATATTCCGTTTGTTTTAATATTCGTTGAATATCAATTATAGACAATTCATAAATTCCTTTGGAATAAATCTGGCTACGCAACTCATAGCGTACAATTTGAAAAATCAGGGAATGAGATTTTTTTAACCACTCCCCAATACAATATTTCATCCAGGAAATACCCATATCTATACGTCGAACATTGGATTCAACAATAAGGTAAGTATTATCATCACTTACTTTAACTTTTATTTCAGTTCTCATCAATAATTCCTCCTTTAAATTATGATTGTATTATAGTCAATTGTAATGACTGTAATATAAACAAAATATTTTTAAAGAATCAATATTTGTTGAAAATATTTTTTAAAAGCGGAATTCTTCGATATGAAAATTTGGGATAACTGGTTAAAAATTGGGGATAACTTTTAAAAACACATTTTCAATTAGGGTAGCATTTTCAGTGTAGATAACCAAAAAAAAGCCACTCAATTGAGTGGCTTTTTTTTGGTGATCCCGCTGG
>JANPGA010000067.1:0-4093 GCA_031423735.1 Bacteroidota bacterium
GATTTTAAGTACAATGCAGATTTAACTACCAGTACTCCAATTTTTGATTGGAATATTTTAACGTCTGATTTCCATTACCAACTAGCATCCTTATATGAATCACGAAGAGTGAACTTAAGGACAAAATATGTGGAAATGGGAAATGAATTTTATATAAATCTCACTAACTATAAAACAATTTTCCCAACAACACAATCCTATGTTTCCAAAGCTGAAGAATGGTCAGCTAATTTAAAAGCCATTAACTTTTTTCAAACTATAAAAACCGCAATTGTTGGGGCTGATTCAAAAACTACTGATATTGGTAGAAAGAAAAATTGGTTGAGCGAAACCCTAAGTAATATTAATACCAGTTCCACTTTAGATGCCATTACAATTCATAATTATTATGATAGCGGATTAAATGGTTCAACCCCTTTCACTCAAAGTAATTATCCATTTATGCTGGCTACTCCATTTATCAATTATGATGAATTGGCTGCTACCTCATTAATCGACATTGCAACAGCGCCAAAGAGTTTAGAGGTTTGGATCACCGAATTTAATTTATTAGATGAAGATCAACATGATATTGGTACATGGTCGCATGCACTATTTGTTGCGGCAATGACCTTGAAATACATGGAATCACCATTAATCACTAAAATTGTTTCCCACACAATGACTTCCAACGCCGTTTTTGGAAACACCTTTTCATCAGCAAATGGGTTTAAAATTCCTGCAGGACAAAAACCGTTGTCCGTACCTTCTTCAACTCGACAATGGGAATTTACGGCGATGGGAACTGCTTTAAATCAAATTTGTACAGCAGTAAAAAATGCCGATCATGCACAAAGTATTGACTTTAGTAATGATGCAACTACTATTGGAAATCTTGCTGGGTCGTCGTATCTAAATTTATATGGATGGGCATTTGATGATAACAATGATCGTCAAGTTGTAATTTTGAATTTGAACAGTAAAAAGTACAAGCTCGATGCTAGAAATCTTTTCAATACAGGAGTTACGACCATTGAATATGAACTTTTAACATCCTTAGATGTTACAGCTGGTATAGCTGGTAATCCAAAACATGCAGGCCAAACAAGTTCCGTCAATGAATTGATTACTACAGGAATTATTTCAAGTGGTTTATCAGGAATAATTATACCTCCCGCTTCTCTAATTCGTTTAATTTATCGACCATCAACAAATTTAAAATTAAAGTTGTCAGAAAATGATATTTGTCAATTTCCACAAACTGGTTCTTACGATGAGCAATTTAGCATCCTTGTATCTAGTGGAACGGCAAAAAATACAATTAATTTTAGTGCAATCATTCCAGGAACAGGAACGTCCAAATCCATTACTCAGAATACTGATCCTCTTTTTCTGATAACGGCTTCTAATATGCCAGCAGTGGGTGCATATACAGTAACTGTTACCGATGGTAATGGTATAATTTCAGATCCACAATCATTAGTTGTACATGCGCTTATTTCGCCAGTTGCGATCACCGCACAAGACCATTTAGGAGCTAGTGTAAATAGCCCTCAATTTATTTGCAAAGAAGGTTCACCATTTACCTTAACTGCAGGAACCATCACCCCGCAAGAAGGTTCAATCACTAATTATTCTTATTTATGGACTCCTTCAAGTGGAATAATCCCAGGCCAATTAAGTTGTTCAAATACAAGTTCAACTCCTTTAAGTCAATGTATTACGGTGAGTCCCGAAAAAACTACTACCTATATTGCTTATCTTACCGATGGAGTGTGCTTTAGCAAAAGTGACCCCTTTACTTTTAAAGTTTTGGGCAATGAAATAGACGCGGAGATTAAAGTAAATACAACATCAATTACTTACAAAAAGGAAATTGCACTTTGCAATAATGTTTCACAATCATTGAATATAGAAATTGTATCGAATTATACAGGGAATTCCCCTTCTTACTTATGGTCGAATGGAACAACTACAGCAAATATTACTGTAGCTAATACAAATTTAACCGTAGGTGAAAATTTGTTTACAGTTACTGTAACTGATGGAGGATGCCCAGCAATAAGCGATAATGTGGTAGTTCATTATGATGCTTGTTGTGGTATAGCAAATAATGGCGATATTGTTAACAATCCCGGTGCAAATTATGTAAATAATTTGGAGAATATATTAAATTATACGTTTGCTGGATCCAACCCGCCGTTTTCATTGTCACAAAGTAATGCGGGTTACAATTTCACACCAACTCCAAATTCAACTAATGTAGTTTTATTTAACGGCGAATGTCATTTACCAGCCAATACTCAGTTAACATTTACTGGTTGTAATTTACAATTTGGCGAAAATGCTACTCTTAGCTTGGATGTTGGCAGTAAATTAACTTTAAAAAATTGTTCACTTAGTGCATGTACAACAAATATGTGGAAAGGTATTATTGCCGATGGAGGGCTAAACAGTAATTTGCCGGATATAGAGATGATTAACGGAACAGTTATTTCTCAAGCAATAACTGCATTAACTTTAGCACGACAAGCCAATTTTGAAATAGAAAACACTACCTTTAACAATAATTACCAAGATCTTGTAATGGAAAATTATCAATTACCGATCCATCGAAATTCTCCTTACGCTGCTTTTACTGATAATTTTATTAGAAAGAGTACTTTTACAAGTAGTGGCACTTTGCTTGCTCCTTATTCAACATTGGATAAATTAACTGCAATAAAATTAAATGATGTTGAAGGGGTTGTTTTAGGAGAGACAACTTCAGGAAAGAAAAACAGTATTAACAATTCAAATTTTGGAATTTTATCTGTAAATAGTGGGTTTAGTTGTTTTAATACCGATTTTAATTATATAGAAAACTATCAATATACTCCTTTGAAATTAGGATATGCCATATCCACTAGTGAAAGTAATCCTTTTGCAGATCACACCATTTCAATAGGGAATTACAATGCGGGAAATTCAGCAAATACGTTTAAAAATTCGAATAATGGAATTTCTATTTCAGGACCAGTAAATGTTGATATCGAAAAAAACACGTTTGGAAACGATAATTCTACACTTGTTGATGCTGTTACTGGTACATGTATTTCGACATTTGGTACAATGGACAAAAGTATTGTGATTTCAAAAAGCAATAAATTTTATGATTATACTTATGGAATTAAAGTTGAAAATGTTGGAACTGGAGCAAATGTTCATATATCAGAAAATAAATTTTTTGATTCACATTTTACGGATGATACAAATTTTGAAGGGACGGCAATTTTAGTTACCAATTTTATTGAAACTAATATTTCGTCTTTGATGATTGATAGTAACGAAATAGGTAATGCAACAAATTCTAGAAATCAACCACGTATTGGAATTTTTGCTTCAAATGTTGGTTCTGCTTTTATTGGATACAATAAAATAAATTTCAATCTTACATCTGCTCCAACGTACCATCATTTAGGTATTTGGACCCAAAATAGCCCAGAAGTTTTTATAACTCAAAATGATATTATAAATGGTACATCGTTATCAGGAAGTAACGACTATTTTAATGGATTTGAATTTGATGATTGCGATGCGCCAAATATAGCATGTAACACTATAAATAATGTTGGTTATGGTATGTTATTTAGAAACTCAACTGCTAATAATGCAACTTTAATGTCGAACTATATATCAGAATTCGACAATGGAATTTATGTTGACAATGCGGACTTAGGTGTGCAAGGAAATAATTCAACTGGGTTTAATAATAATTGGGCTAGTACAATAAATAATGACCGAGTAGCAGGTGTGCCTATTGCACCAGGTGGTATAATTTGGTATCATTATGGTTCGGCAACAAGCAATTCTCAAAGTCCCTTACCTAGTAATATTGTCAATAATATATCTGTCTCTTCAAGTACTGGCTTAGAATGTGCGGATCTTGAGCCGCCAGAACCTGAACGCGATATTGCTTATGGAGATGTGATTGGAGATTCGGCAATATATAATGAGGAATTCGAATCAGAATTAAAATACATGCGTACTCTTTCTACTTTTAAAATGCTTAAAAGACATCCTTCATTATTAGCAGTTAATTCAGAAACCGATGAAAGTTTTAATGAATTTTATT
>JANPGA010000068.1:0-5326 GCA_031423735.1 Bacteroidota bacterium
CGATGGATGCACCATTAACACTTGGAGAAGATGCGACATTAATGGACTTAATGCCAGGAGAAGAATCATCTCCATCTCCTGAAACAAATTTAATTACCGAGTCACTTCGTCGTGAAATTGAAAGAGCACTTTATACGCTTACTCCCCGTGAAGCTGATGTTATTCGTCTATATTTTGGACTAAGTGATTCACCAATGACATTAGAAGAAATTGGTGAGCGATTTGAATTAACTCGTGAAAGAGTTCGTCAGATCAAAGAAAAAGCAATCCGTAGGTTAAAACATACATCCCGTAGTCGTATTCTAAAGACATACCTAGGATAGAAGATGGTTTTTGGTTAGGTTGTAGAGCCCCGTTAGTAATCTAATGGGGTTTCTGCTTTTTTATGAATAGGTTGTTAGAAATCATTCATAAATTAGCGCAATAATTAATAAGATTAAAGCCTCCCTCCTATGTCAGTAATTATTGCTCCTTCAATTCTCTCTGCCGATTTTTCGAATCTCCAGAAAGACATTAAAATGATTAATGAAAGCAAGGCTGATTGGTTTCATGTTGATGTAATGGATGGGGTTTTTGTTCCTAATATCTCATTTGGATTTCCTGTAGTGAAGGCAATTAAGAAACATGCACGTAAACCATTAGATGTGCATTTGATGATTGTTGAACCTGATAAATATTTAGCTGCTTTCGCAGATGCTGGAGCTGCAATTATCTCCGTTCATTATGAAGCATGTACACATTTGCATAGAACAATACAAAATATGCGACAACTTGGTGTTTTAGCAGGAGTTGCTATCAATCCCCACACACCTTGCAATATGCTATCAGAAGTTATTGCAAATGTTGACGTAGTTTGCATGATGTCGGTTAACCCAGGTTTTGGAGGACAACGTTTTATTAGAAATACCTACAATAAGATTTATGACCTTAAAAATCTTATTTTACAAAAGGGATCTTCTGCAAAAATTGAAATTGATGGAGGGGTCGATTTAAAGAATGCACATGAATTAATAAAAGCTGGTGCAGATATTCTAGTTGCAGGGAATACTGTATTCTCTTCTGCTGACCCACTTGCTACCATTTTAGAATTAAAGTCAGCCGATAATTTAGTTGTTTAAATAATTATTAAGAAATATAATCTAATAGGTATTCATATTTTTCCATCAATCTTCCATCTTTAGCAATGGTTGCTCTTTTTATTAGATCATCTTGATCTTCTCCAATCAGTGATGGGATTACCCTTTCAATTAAATGTCGTCCAAATCCATCAGAGGCATCACGAGGTAATTCACAAGGAAGATTATCAACTGCCATTACAGTAATAGTTGAAGGTGCGAATGGCTCTTCAAGTGTTTCTGTAATTGGATTGTAACCATAAAACTTATCTTCAATAGTGGATGCACGTAAAGTGGAAGGAATACTTCCATTAATATCACATGTTACATCTGCAATAACAGAAATATGAAATCCAGGATTTCGCATTTCTTCCTTTGTAAAAAGCACAGGGGCTTTAGGATCCCAAAAAGTACAATGCATTAATAAATCACATGACTCTGAAAAAGAACTAGGAGCTGAGAAAGTACATTCAAACTGATCTGGATAATGATAAAAATTATAATTACTCCATGGAGATCCATCTAGGCTATGATGATAATCTTCTGAATGTAATTGTACGTAAACAGGCTCACGAAAAGAATAATTCAAAAATTCATAAGGAGTAACTTTTCTCATTCCAAGAGCCCCTAATGTTTCAATTGCACCATTCGCAACTCTACCACCTCCTGTAATTACAATTTTTATATTTGAAAGATTAACTTTTTCCAATTCCTTAAAAAGTTCTTTTTTATCGTGGCAAAGCTGAGCTGGTTTTAAATTGAATAAACCATATTTCAATCCATAAGCCATAATGCCATTATAAGCACCCACAATTCCAGCATACCGTCCGAAACCAATTACTCGATGCTCTTGTTTATCAGTTAAACATTCATAATCGATTAACTGAATTTTCTTTTTAATAATTTCTTGAAGCAGACTTTTATTATGAGCTTGTTTTTTAATAGTATGAGAAAAGAAAAGATACTTTTTATTCGCAATTAAGAATTCTTTTGGAACCTCTTTTATTCCAATCAAAACATCACAATCACTTAAATCATCCACTAGTTTAATACCATGAGTTCGATACTCATCATCAGTATAACATCTAAAAGTACAAGGTTGAATCATCAACTCAAGGCTTGGATACTGTTCTAATAAATTTTTACACTGCACTGGGGTAAAAGCTACTCGCTTGTCACGTGGCACCTTTTCTTCGCGAATTAATCCAATTTTCATAATAAAGCAAAAATACAGCTTTTAGTTTACTGTTGCTAAACAAATTAAGCTACATTTTCAAACTATGATTTAATCCCTCTCCTATTCAATTCCTTTTGAAATCGTCTTGCGTTGAGAAGATGATCATCATATGTTTTTGCGAATGAATGATACCCAGAAAAATCTTCACGAGCACAAAAGAAAAGATAATTATGTTTTCTATAATTTAAAACAGCATCGAGTGATGCAATAGAAGGCATACAAATTGGACCTGGAGGTAAACCAACATACATATAAGTATTATAAGGAGAGTCAATATTTTTATATTCATTTAAAACCCTACGAATAGTAAAATCACCAAGTGAATAAACTAAAGTTGGATCAGCTTCCAGCTTCATGCCCTTGTTAAATCGATTCATATATACACCTGCAATTATTGGCTTTTCGTCATCTTTCCTTGTTTCTTGCTCAACAATTGAGGCTAATGTAGAAACTTGGGTTTTTGAAATTCCAATTTCTTTTGCCTTTTCTATTCGTGATGCTGTCCAAAAATTTTTATATTCTTTTAACATTTTCTCATAAAATTGCTCTGCAGAAGTATTCCAATAAAATTCATAAGTATTAGGAATAAGTATGCTTAAACTATTTAAAGAAGTAAAACCATTACGTTCTTGAAAAGCAGGATCACGAAATAATAATGCGATAGATCCTGAATCAGCTTCCAACCGCAGACCAACTACTCCTGCTAATTGTTCTACGTTTCGAATATTACTAAAAGTAAGTTTAACAGGCGTTTGCCTTCCGGAACGTAATAAACTAATAAGTTCTTTATTACTCATGTTTGATTTAATCGAATATTTTCCAGGTTTTACATTATTTTTATAATGCATTTGTTCCGACAGCCAATCAAAAGAAGCATAATTATTTAGTAAACCTTCCACTTGCAATAACCGCATAAGATCTTCAAAACTATAACCAGTAGGGATATAAATAAATTGAGTTTTTCTTTCCTTTAATACCACATTTGGTGCAAAAACCTTTCTATAAAAAGTATAGCCAGTAATAAAAGTTGCAATACCAATTACAATTATAAAGGCAATAATAGTTTTTTTTGTTTTTGAATATGATTTACTTTTTTTCTTCGCCATTTATAAATAACAGATTTATGATTGAAGTTTTAATTGTTGTAAAACTATTTTCACTTGTTTATTTTCAGGATTAATTTTTAATATTCTTTTGATTAAAAGCAGTGCCTCTTTATTTTTATGTTGTGACAAAAACAGACCTAATTTATTTAGTAATGCCAATTCATAATCAGGATCCAAATCAAGTGCCTTGTTATACATTAGTTCAGCTTGATTTTGATTGTTACTTAATGTTAATATTAAATAGCCAAGATTAGAAAAACCCGGAGCGTATTCGGGATGTTCGTTTATTAATAATGAAAAAATTATTTTTGCTTTCGCTGATTGTCCTGTTGATACTAGAGCTGTTCCATATTTATTAGCAAATTCTGCCGACTTTGGAGCTAAGCTGTATGCTTGTTTATACCAATCAATAGCCTTATTATCCCTTCCTAATTGATGAAAAGCTTCGCCAATGCGGTAGCAAGTCCATGCATTTGAATTATCAAACTGCGACTTATTTAATTGAGATGAAAGATCATTAATTTGATTTACACAATTTACTAAGCTTTCAAAATCATGTTTTAAAAAATAGACTTGAATCAATTTCAAAGCATTCTTTTTGATATCTGAAACAGTATTGTGAGGCAGATAATTTAATGCTGAATCCAGCATTGAGTTACCTAAATTGAATTTTTCAAAATAATTTATATATGCCTGAGCGATAGCATTAGTTGGTGGGTTGGGATTATTTATACAATTGATTCCAATAAACTTTTTTATTGCATCTTTATCAATATTACTTTTTGGAATTGAAATCTTATGATCATGAACACTTACATGCGGAATATCTGTTGCTCCACTAAAACTCATATGACAACTTACACAATTATTTTTTGCTTTTTCTAATAATAATTTATCATTGGTACATATTTTATTTGAACTTTCATTATGACAATTTTTACATGTAACATTAAACACTTCATCTTTGGTATTTTTAACTGAAACATGAGGATTATGACAAGTGACACATGTTAATGCATTTTTATACGGTTTAAGTCCTAAGTTTTTTGTTAGCGGATTTTTATCTAGGCGATCAAGAGTTACTAAATAACATTTGCTTTCTTTCAATCGTTCAGCATGTGAGGCCATGATATGTTCTTGTTCTCTCCCTTGATAAACAGGCATAAATACATTCATAACTTCAGACAATTTCATGCCTGGTTTAAAATCAAAAAAAGATTTCCCATCATTAAGGACAGCATTTCCTTGCACATGACATCTTTGGCAAACATCAAATTGTAGATCAATTGGAAGTTTAGATGGATTCACAATTGAGTAATCAATATACTTACTTGTATCTATTAATTGACCATTTGATTTTTCCGCAACATGTATACTTCCTGGTCCATGGCAGCGTTCACAATCAATTCCTTGTTTTACCAAATTAAATTTATTTTCAGAACCTAATTCAAAATTCGGAAATCCATTATGACAAGTCATGCATTCCAAACCTATTGAGCGATTAAAGCGAGAATTATTTCCATCTTCAAACCCTGGAGGTAAATCCCATTTTTTCTTTTGAGTATAAAACGTCATAGGCGCTTGAAATAAATAACCATTCGATTCCCACATATGGGAATTCGTATGTTGTCCTGATCCCACAATATATTTTATCGTTTCAACTCTTTGATAAATTGTATCCTTACCTTCTAAACGAAACTCTTTAAATTTTAAGCTATCATTTTCCCAGAAAGGTGTATAATAAAAATCCTTAAATTTATCATATACTAAAGGGTAGTTTGAAAAATTAGCTGAAGATTTACTTTTTACTGCATGATCAAATGATTGACCCATTCCAGTATGAATAAAAGTTGAGTGGACATCATTAT
>JANPGA010000069.1:0-2729 GCA_031423735.1 Bacteroidota bacterium
CATCCTTTCGTCGATAAATGGAAAAGATAGTCCCAATATTAACATTCACATCAATATTGGAGGAGCCATCTAAAGGATCGATACAAACCACATAATTAGCATCTTTCGAAACTTCGCTACCAACATCAACAAGATCTTCATTCTCTTCTGAAGCAATAGCCATACATTCACCGCCTGAACGTAATGCATTGATAAACTGCTCATTAGCATAAATATCGAGTTTTTTAACATCTTCACCTTGCACATTGGTAGAACCAAAATCACCAATAATATCCACCAATCCGGCTTTGTTCACTTCACGATTAACGATTTTGGAAGCAATCCCAATATCACGTAATAATCGACTTAACTCCCCTTTTGCATACGGGAAATCAACTTGACGTTCGATGATAAATTGACCTAAGGTGATGAAGCGCTTGGTAGGTTGATGTGTAAACATAGTTGTATGGTTGAATAATTACAAAGATAAGATGGAAGATGAATTATCAAAGCAAATCAGTAAAGGATCATCCATTAGTTATACACGTAAATTCTTCAACTATAATTTAGGTTTTGTGAAATGAACTTTTGATAACTTCCTTTTTGAAGTCAAATAGGTAGTTCATAAATTAGTTTGGAAAATATACATTTGTTGCATGGCAACCACAAACACCTCTTATCCTAAAGACAAAATAAAAATTTTGTTATTGGAAAATGTTCATGCATCTGCAATCAAATTATTTCATGATAAAGGCTATACTCAAATTGAAACTATAAAAGGTTCAATCACAGAAAAAGAGTTGATTGATAAAATTGCTGATGTTCACTTATTAGGAATTCGATCGAAGACGCAAGTGAGTGATGCGATTTTAAATAAAGGTCAGAAGTTATTAGCAGTTGGAGCATTTTGCATTGGAACCAACCAAATTAAAATGCATCAGGCAACAAAAAATGGGGTAGCTGTTTTTAATTCACCCTTCTCAAATACACGTTCGGTTGCTGAATTGGTAATTGGTCTTAGTATAATGTTGATGCGAAGAGTTTCCGAAAAAAGTGATGCTGCTCATAAAGGATTATGGCTTAAAGAAAGTGATCATTGTTATGAAGTAAGAGGGAAAACTTTAGGCATTATAGGTTACGGACATATTGGAACACAAGTATCCGTTTTAGCAGAGGCTTTAGGAATGAAAGTAATTTTTTATGATGTTGCTTCCCGCTTAAGTTTAGGAAATGCAAAAGCTGCACGTACATTAGATGACCTCTTAAAAAAATCAGACATCATCACCTTACATGTACCAGGCAATGCCGAAACAAAAGATTTGATAGATGCCAAAAAAATTAAGAAGATGAAATCTGGCGTGATACTATTGAATTTAAGTCGTGGTGATGTGATGGATGTTTGGGCTGTTAAAGATGCTATTGAACGACGACATGTTGGTGGATTAGCTGTTGATGTTTTTCCAGTTGAACCCAAAAGCAATAAAGATCTTTTCGCATCACCGCTCCAGGGATTGCCTAATGTTATATTAACACCACATATTGGTGGAAGTACTGTTGAAGCTCAAGAAGCAATAGGTGTTGATGTAGCTGAAAAATTAATTAGCTTTCTTGATAGTGGAAGCACAGCAGGTTCTTTAACAGTTCCCGATTTAAGTTTGCCAATTCTCAATAATGCACACCGCATTTTACATATCCATAATAATGTTCCCGGAGTACTTTCTCAAATTAATGGAATGTTATCGAAAATGAAAGTAAATATCTTAGGTCAGTATCTTAAAACGAATGAAGATATTGGTTATGTAGTTTTAGATATCGAAAAGAAAAATAGCGCTTCAGTGATGACAGAATTGAAGAAAGTTAAGAATACGATTAGGACGAGGAGTTTGTATTGAAATTAATTCAGAATTCAGAATGCAGAATGCAGAATTAGGAGTTAGGAATGCAGAATTGAGAATTAGGAATTAGGAATGCTGAATTAGGAATGCTGAATTAAGAATGCAGAATTAAGAATGCCGAATTAAGAATGCAGAATTAAGAATGCAGAATTAAGAATTAGGAATTAGAATGCTGAATTAAGAATTAGGAATTAAGTCCCGATAGCGATTGGGAATCAAAAGCCTCCCCTAGCCCCTCCGAAGGAGAGGAACTATTTTTTCACTATAAATTATTTTAGAGAACTTGAATTTTCATATTTATAAAATCAAACCTTCCCTCCTTCGGAGGGATTGAGGGAGGCTTGAAATTAATTAATTTTCAGAAAGCCATTTTTTAATTTGACTTAAAACTGTTTCAATATCAAGAAGCACCTCCTCATTTTTAAACCGAATTACCGTAAAACCAAGATCATTTAATCTACATGTTCGGTTCGAGTCATATTCTTTATTTTGAAGATGAATTCCACCGTCAATTTCAATAACGAGTTTCTTCCTTATACAAACAAAATCAACTATGTAATTTTCAATAATGTGTTGACGTCGTATTTTATGGCCCATTAATTTACACCTTAAATAAGACCAAAGTAGTTTTTCAGCTTGAGTTTCATTTTTTTTTAAAGCTAATTTGTAAGCTTTTAGCCATTCATAGTTTTTATTATCAGCTAAGAGATATTTAGGTATATCAGAAATGTGTTCCATTGAAATTATTTAATGTCTAAAAAATTTTATAAAAAAAGTAAGTTAAGGTAAAAATACAAAAAAAATAAAAGCAATTTAATCTAATTATTATTTTGCCTCCCGTAGCCTCTCCGAAGG
>JANPGA010000070.1:0-12084 GCA_031423735.1 Bacteroidota bacterium
TTCAATATCGAACTTAGTAATTTCCATAATTATTTTTAAACGTCTCTTTTCAAAATTACATCAATAACCCTTTTGTAAAGTGGGCGTTTTTTTTCATCTTCATCATAGTAACCGTATCCATAGCTATAACCATAACCGTAGCCATATCCATAACTATAACCATATCCGTATCCATATTTTAATCGTGACATTTCAACGCCATTTAAAATAATGGATAAATTATTTACTTTATTTTCTGAAATCAATTTATTAATTTGACTAATAAACATCTTACGAGAATAATTTGCACGTAAGATATAAATTGGATAATCGGCCTTTTGCATCATTGGAATACCATCACTTACAATTCCAACTGGAGGTAAATCGATAATTATGATATCGTATTTTGATTTTAAAAATTCTAGTAAATTATCCATGCGCGGATTAATGATTAACTCGGCAGGGTTTGGCGGGATAGGACCGGCCGTAATAAAATCAAGATTTGCGAGATTACTTTGAATAATACAATCTTCTATCTTATCCTTTCCAATTAATAAGGTACTAACCCCATGATTATTTTCAACATTAAAACCAAGGTGAATTTTTGGTTTACGCATGTCAAGATCGATGATAACTACTTTTTTTCCTGAGAAGGCGATTACACCAGCTAAGTTAATTGCATTAAATGTTTTTCCTTCTCCTGAAATTGTTGACGTTACAGCAATAACTTTAGAGAGACTATCATTAGAAATAAATTGAAGATTAGTTCTAATTGATCTAAAGGCTTCAGAAATTACTGATTTTGGATTTTTATCTACTAATAATTGTGAAACTGGAATTTCTCTTTTGTATTTCGGTATAATACCTAAAAGTGCAGCATCAGTATATTGACCAATCTCTTCTAATGCGTTAATTTCATTATAGAGTAAATAGCGTGTGATGATTAAAACAAAGCTTAATAAAAATCCAATCATTAAACATGCACTTAAAATCAATGGACGATTTGGAGAAACAGGAGGTGAATCATATCGAGCTTCCTGTAAAATTATATGTTGAGAAACATATCCCGCTCTTGCAATGGAAAACTCTGCTTTCTTTTCGAGCAACAACGAATAAAACTTTTCATTGATATCAAATAAACGTTTTAATCGTCCAAATTCAGCTTGTTGACTTGGTAACTGACTAAATTGTTTGTCGTTAATTCCTAATTGATTTTTAACATAAGCTAATTTCGTTCTTAATGTTGACTCTTCATTAGCAATTGTTCGAAGAATAGTTTCTTGTTGGTTTTTAACTTTGATTATTGTAGCTTTAAAAACTTCACTATTTTCAGTAGTTTGAATTCTTATTTGATCTTGGAGATCAAGAAGATCTTGAAGCTTACTAATTTGAACTAAAAGAAGATTGTCTGAAGACCTTCCATATAACGAAACTAAAAATTTACCTATGTCGTTATTGCCTTTAATGTCATTTTTTATTTTATCATAAAAAGAAAGTTCGTTTTCTAATGAGTTTAATTGTACTTGTAATTCATTGAATTTCATTTTAACCTCGCTAATAGCAACATCAGGACTAATTAACTTGTTCCTTTTCTTGAAAGTTTCAATTGAATTTTCAGAATTACTTAATTCATTATCGATATGTATAATGGTGTTTTCGATAAAATCTAAAACCTTATTGGCACTTTCAGAACTTTTTTCTACGTCATATTCGCTAAATTCAGCAGCAATTCCATTTACAATATCGGCTCCTTTAATTGGATTTTGCACTTTCATTTTTATCTGAACGGTACGAGCTTCAGGGTTGATAGGAATTACTTGTATTGCTGCGGAAACCTCCGATGAAATAGTATTTAATTTATTAAGTACAAAATAGTAAGCATCTTTACTTATGTCTTTTTGCACCTGTGCAATTTCATTATAGTTTTTTATTGAAACTTTTAAATTGCATTCAGGGAAATTAATCCATTTATTTACTGAATAGGTTCCTTTTTTAGGTTCACCATTTATTGGTGAAACATAACTTATGATAATCGAATTTTTATCAATAAAATCTACCAGAATAGGTACACTGCAAATACTCGAGTCTCGAATTGTAAACTCAACATCAAAAGGTGATTGTTTATAAAGCTCGTTGATAAGAACGGCACCTTTTGCAAAGTAGCTTATCCTTAATGGGAGCTTTGAAATCGCTCTATCAATAATGATTTTAGAATGGATTAATTCCATGTTAGCAGCAAGATCGCTAGCGTCCCTGCCATTTAGGGAATTAGTATTAATACCTAAAACGCTTTGAGCATTATTTTCGCTGGAAAAACGCATATTGGTAGAAGGTTCATACGTTGGTGCAGTATATCTTAAAATTAAGAATGCTACTAGAACAGAAACAAGCATAAACAATGCAAACCACAGCAAGTTTTTACCTGCTATGGTTACCATTAATTTAAAATCGAATTCCTCGTTTAAGGGGGATACCTTTTTTTTAGGCATTGCTGTTTTACAGATTGTACTTTAAAAGAAGATTATTTAAATGATTGTGTAATATTATACACCAGTACAAGACTTGTAATAATTCCAATGATAGGAGCAAGTTGTGTAAGTAATTCTTGAGATACTCGCGGAACTGCTTCTACATAAATAATATCATTCGCTTGTAATAGCATATTGCTTTGTTTCATCCCTTCAACTGTTGATAAATCAATCAACATTACTTTTGGATTTCTTAAATCTCCTCTAATTATTTTTACTCTATTCGCTTTTCCAGTACTTGTTATTCCTCCGGCTAAAGCCAAAGCCTCAATTAAAGTAGTATTTTCATTTTCAATATTCACCACTTTACCTGAACCACCTGAACCAGGAAAAACAAGCACTCGTCGGTTGGTTACTTTTAAAACTACAAACGGTTTATTGTAGAAAGTTGAATATTGTTGTTCTAACATTTTTTCTGCTTCACGAACCGTTAAAGCGAGAATTTTAATTTTTCCAATAATCGGTAGTTTCACCATTCCGTCAGGCTCCACAAGGAATTGAGTACTGCTCGACGAAACTCCCGATCCTGAACTTCCAACTGTATTCGCTACAGAAGTTGTTAAGTCGATAAGTTTAAATCCATCATTGGTATAAATTGAAAAACCAATAATATCGTTTTCAGCTATTCGATATTCTACGTTCCCAATGGTTTGATCCGTAGCGTATTGGTAATTCTTGGGAACCTTAAACATTACACTTGGGTTGATTTGACAAGAATTTAGCATTAGGACTGCGCCTAGCAGAAGAAGAATCCGCTTCATAAAATGGTGTTAGTTAGGTTAATTACTAGATTTTGGGCAAAAGTAGTCAAATTTAATCTCTTACCCTCAACTTATCCCACGGCTTTTCAGCAACTCATAATATAAGTTTCGAATGTCTTTTACAAGTCTTAAATAGGTAAAATGCTCCATGGCAAATGCCGGACCTGCCAACGACATTTTATCTCTTAGGCTTTTATCCCCGAGCAAACGGGTAAGATTTTCAGTAAATGCTAATAAATCATCAGAATCTGATAAAAGGCAAGTTTCTCCTTCCAAAACCGCATTTGATAAACCTCCAACATTGGTACTTAAAATTGGTTTACCAGCAGCTTGCGCTTCAATTAAACTTACAGGAGTGCCTTCATTAAAGGATGTTAAAGCAATTATATCTAAACCTGCCATTGCCCAATCAACCTCTTTAATCCACGAAGTAAAAGTTAAATTCGCCCCATCAACTTTATTATCAGGAGTATTAAAAAGAATTCCCAATTCATTACAAAGTGATTCAATTTTTAATCGATCCTCGCCATCTCCAATAATAAATGCATGTGCTTTATCTCCATATGGAGAAGAAATATTTTTCCATGCATTAATAAATAAAGTATGGTTTTTAACTGGAACTAATCGCCCAATTATTCCAACTGCAATGGTTTCATCTTTAAGATGATATTTTTTTCTAAAATCTTGTCGCTTAATATCCTTGTTTTGAGCAAATCTTTCTAAATCAAAACCTAAAGGTACAATATGTGTTTTGGCTGATTTACTTACACAATATTTTTCGCATAGATCTTTTTTTTGTTCATCACTTATGGCAATGATTCCAGTACTAATGCTAGATAACATTTTTTCTATTCCAATAAAAAGTTTTGTTTTTAGTGGACCAAAATAGCTATGAAAAACATGACCATGAAATGTATGAATAATTACGGGTACGTCGTTGTTCCAAGCTGCAATTCTACCAAGTGTTCCTGCCTTAGCTGCGTGTGTATGAACGATGTCAGGTTTAAATTCTTTAATGATTTTTGACAATTGTTTATAAGAATCAAAATCATTTTTAAGATTTATCTCACGTTGCATATTGCTAATGTAAACGGGTTTAATTCCCATCGATTCAACAATAAATTCTGAACTTTCTTCAGAGTCATCTTTCATTCCTGAAACAAGTAAAGTTTCAAATTCAGGAGCTAAATATTTTGTTAAATAGGCTGCATTATAGGTGGGTCCACCTAAATTTAATCTATTAATTATTCGTAGTACGCGTGGCATAATTTATTCCATATGTTTACGCCACCAAACTTGAAAAACCAATAACGCCCATATACGCGCCGTAGCTTCACCTGGATGCTGGCTATGTAACTGTTCACGCATTGCTTTCACTGTTGAAGGGTCAAATAATTGTTGTGATTTTAAAAAATCTTCGTTGCAATATTCATCAATCATACTTGACAAATCATTTTTTAACCATCTCAATAAGGGAACTTCAAATCCTTGTTTTTTTCTTTCAAAGAAATTCTCTGGTAGCAAGTGTTTAAAACTATCTTTTAATATTTTTTTCTGATGCTTTTCGTCAATTTTAAAAGTATGTGGAAGTGCAAAAGCAAAATCAACTACATTAACATCCAAAAAAGGTACTCGTACTTCTAAACTATTTAGCATCGACATCATATCCACTTTAGTGAGCATGTCATAGGGTAATACTAATTGGGAATCGTTTAATAATATTTGGTTAAAATCATCTTCATTCGTTACCGATTTTGTGAGTTGTTGAATGCGTTCGTTAAGATGATATTGTTCACTTTCGGATGGACTTTTTAATAATTGATTTACCTCTTTTGTACTTGTAATACAGCACCATCTCCAATATCTTTCCTGTGGTGTTAAACCAGAACCTTCAGCAAAACGATGTAATTGTCGTAACCGATTTCCTATTTTACTTTGTCGAGATCCTTTAAAGTTTTTTAATGTTGGAGAAACCATCGATGCCATCCAAGCAGTAACAGGACGATTTCGGATCATCCATTCCGCACGGTGTTTTTGATATCCGGCAAATAGCTCATCACCACCATCTCCTGAGAGAGCAACAGTAACATATTTTCGTGTTTCTTTAGCTAAAATATTTACTGCTAATGCTGATGAATCAGCAAATGGTTCGTCTAAATAATTTAACGCATCGGGTAATGCTTCTAATAAATCGTTAGTGGATAATCGAAAAACCTTATGATCGGTTTTACAATGCAGAGCAACCGTTTCTGCGTATTGGGTTTCATCGAAATTTGGTTCATCTGTAAAGCCAATAGAAAAAGTATGAAGATCTTTAACATGATTTGCCGCCAAAGCCACTACTACCGATGAATCTATTCCACCACTCAAAAATGCGCCTAAAGGAACATCGGAAATCAATCTTCTTTCAACTGCTGCATCCATTCTCGAATACAACTCTTTGCATGCATTATTATAAGTAATGTTTCCTAACTCTTTAATTGGTTTATAAGGAATGGAGTACCATTCGTGCTCATGTGCGTGATCAAAACTATTGATGCTAAATTTTATAAAATGACCCGGTTGAAGTCGGCGTACTCCCTTTAACATACCCCAAGGGCCAGGAACATAATTTAACCGGAAATATAATTGAAGCGATATTGGATCAATAACTTTTGGTATTCCTAGCGTTAATAGAGCTTTATTTTCAGACGCAAAAAGGAATTGTTCATCATCAAAATAATACAGCAAAGGCTTTATTCCATAACGATCACGTGCAATAAAAACAGTTCGTTCTTGCTTATCATAAATGCAAAAAGCAAAGAAACCATTAATGTATTTAAGACAATCTTCTCCTTCTTTAATATAGAGATGAAGTAAAACTTCAGTATCACTTGATGATTGGAAATTAATTCCATCATTTTGTAGTTTTTGACGGTATTCCTGAAAATTAAAAAATTCTCCATTAAAAATGATAGTATATCTACCACTTTGATCCGTCATAGGTTGGTTTCCCGAATTCGTTATATCGATAATCGACAACCTTCGATGACCTAGAGCAACAGAATTGTCCTTATAGATTCCTTGAGCATCAGGCCCTCTTTTCGAAAGGCAATGCAAAGCATCTTCCAATTTATTGAGGGAAGAATGATCAGGATTTTTAAAGGCTATTGCACCAGCAATTCCGCACATTTATTTTTAAATAGTTTGGCAAAGGTATTCAAGCACACAAATAAAAATTATTTCTTTTTAAGAATTGCAACTGTTAACCGTGAAATACAAATTAATTGTTCTTTTTCATTTGTAATGCGAATATCCCAAATATGAGTGCTTTTACCTTCATGAACAATTGTAGCTCTTCCTTTAACCAATCCTTCGCTTACCGAACGAACATGGTTAGCATTTATTTCTAATCCTACTGAAAAAAAGTTCTCATTATCAATACAATAGTAAGAACCTACACTTCCAAGTGTTTCCGCTAAAGAAGCTGAAGCACCACCATGAAGGATCCCGTAAGGCTGCCTAGTTTGGTCATTTACAGGCATTGTTGCTTCAATAAAATCAGGACCAATTGCAGTATAAATTATATTAAGATGCTCAACCAGAGTGCTTTTACGCATTTCATTGAGTTGAGCAACGGTTATTGAAGAAGAGATCATGAATGTTAGGATTTTTGTAGCGCTTCAAAGTTCGGGAATTCGAAGAAACATAATTGTTGAATAGGAATTTAAATAGAAAAATGGTAAAAATGAACCGCCATTGGGTGTTTTTAATGAATTCTGAAAATTCGTAACATTTAACTTTGATCCTTTGCGCTTCGGTTGTTGCATTTAATTAAATTTGCCCTCCCATATGTATCCACTACTCGTAAAGGAGATCAATAGTTTTCTAAATTCATTAATAGGATATATCGTAATTACGGTATTTCTGTTAACCATAGGTTTGTTTCTTTGGGTTTTCCCAGATGGCAATTTTAATATTTTGGCTGGTGGATATTCCAATATCGATCCGCTATTTGCAATAACTCCTTGGGTGTACATGCTATTGATTCCGGCAATTACCATGCGTTTGTTTTCGGAAGAGAAAAAAACTGGAACCTTAGAATTACTTTTAACCCGACCGTTAACCGAAATGCAAGTGGTAACCGCTAAGTATTTGTCGGGGGTAATTTTGGTTTTATTTTCTTTAATACCAACACTTGTTTATTATATCACCGTTTACAATATCAGTTTACCTGTTGGAAATATTGATAGCGGAGCTGTTTGGGGTTCCTATATTGGATTATTGCTATTAGGAGCCGTATTTGTTTCTATTGGTTTATTTGCCTCATCAATTTCTGACAATCAAGTGGTAGCTTTTATTATTGCCTTCTTTTTATGTTTACTCTGCTTTCGCGGATTCGAATCGGTGGCTGCCATTTTTGAGATGGGAGCAATAAGTAATATTTTGTTTAATTTAAGTGTAAACTCACATTATTTAAGTTTAAGTAGAGGTGTAGTTGATACTAGAGATGTTGTTTATTTTTTAAGTTTCATCCTCTTCTTTTTGTTTTTAACTCGTACTGTTCTTGAAAGCAGAAAATGGTAATGATGAAAACAAAAAAACGAAATTTACGATCTCAAGCGATTGTTCAATTGGTGATGTTAGTGAGCATCTTGATTGTTACAAATGTTATTTCATCATTTATTTTTACACGATTAGATCTTACTTCCGATAAGCGTTTTACTTTATCCACAGCGAGTAAAAAGTTAGTTTCAAATTTAAAGGATGTTGTTTTTGTTAAAGTTTATTTAGAAGGTGATTTCTCTCCTGGTTTCAAGAAACTTCGTAATTCAACACAAGAGTTTTTGGATGAGATTAGAGCTATTTCTAAAGGTAAAGTTGAATATGAATTTATCGATCCTTCTGCAAATACCGACGAGAAAGAACGTAATAAACTTTATTCACAACTTTATAAAAAGGGAATTCAACCTACAACTCTCGAGGAGCGAAGCAATGAAGGGATGACCAGAAAATATATTTTTCCAGGAGCAATTGTAAGTTTTAGTAATCAAGAAATAGGCGTTCAGTTGTTGAAGGATCAAATGGGTGCTTCGCCTGAATTGATGCTTAATAATTCTATTCAAAATTTAGAATTTGAAATCTGTAATGCCATCCGTAAAGTTACCAACCCAGCACAACCCACTGTTGCTTTTTTAGAAGGTCAAGGTGAACTTACTGAATTGCAAACTGCGGATATTGCTAATTCTTTGAAGGCATCTTATGATGTAAAACGGGTTAGAATAAACCAACAGCTTGATGCATTTCAAAATATAAGTGCGTTAATTATCGCCAAGCCTGATTCTGCTTTTGACGAGAAAGATAAATTTATTCTTGATCAATATGTAATGAAAGGAGGGAAGGTAATTTGGCTGATAGATCAAATGCAAGTTACTATGGATAGCCTTGGGAAAAAAGGTGAAACTATTGCTCTTGCTCGTGATTTAAAAATTGATGATATGCTTTTTAGATATGGTATTCGAATTAACTATGATTTAATTCAAGATCTTATCTGCTCAGTAATTCCCGTTGTTACTGGCTTTGTTGGCAATCAGCCCAAGCAACAGTTAATGCCTTGGTATTATTATCCTGTAATGACACCCGATTCTAAGCATCCTATCGTTAATAATCTTAATTCAATTAAAGGTGAATTTGTGAGTAGTATGGATACGATAACTGTTCAGAATGTTAGTAAAACAGTGCTCCTAAATTCATCGCGTTATTGTAAAATTCAAACAGCACCAGCAAGAGTTAGTTTAGGGATTATGCAATACAAACCTGATCCTCGAATGTTTCCGCAGAGATATATTCCAACGGCAGTTTTATTGGAAGGATCGTTTACCTCTTTATATAAAAATCGTTTGCCTCCATCTATTGCAGAAAATAAGGAAATTGCTTTTGCTGATTCAAGTAAAAAAACTTCTATGGTAGTAATTAGTGATGGTGATATTATTCGTAATGATATTCGAGAAGGAAACGCAGCTCCTCTAGGATTAGATCGATATTCAAGAACTACTTACGGGAATAAGTCATTTATCCAAAATATTGTAGATTATTTTTGTGATGGTTCAGGATTGATGGCAGTACGCGATAAAGAATATAAAATTCGAATTATTGATCCTGCGATTATCGAACAAAGTGAAACTAAAATTAAAGTTATTAATGCCTCTTTACCTATACTTTTGATTTTATTATTTGGCGTTGGAAAATTTTATTTGCGTCGCCGTCGTTATAAAGCCTAAATTTAGTTTAACTAAGATTTTAAAATGAAAAAAAATATTCGAATACTAATTATTTTCTTGGTTTTAGGTTCAGTTGCTGGTTGGTTATATTACAAACAAACATCCACAACTTTAAAGCCTGAATTACGTGATTTTGTTGTTGCGGATACAACTTCCATCGACAAAATTTTTATGGCTGATAAGCAAGGAAATGCAGTTACATTGACAAAGAAAAGTCCAGGGCAATGGATTGTAAATGGAAAATATAATGCGAGAAATTCTTGTATCAATACTTTATTGTACACTATTAAAAGTATGGAAGTGAGAAGTCCTGTAGGAAAAAATCTTTATAACCATACTATGAAGTTAATGGCTTCGAGTTCGGTTAAAACTGAAATTTACCAAAAGGGATCACTTGTTAAAACGTATTATGTAGGACATCCAAGTATGGACAACCAAGGAACGTTTATGTACCTTGAAGGATCGAGTGTTCCGTTTATTATGCATATTCCTGGATTCGTAGGGTATCTTTCAACAAGATATTTTGCTAGTGAAAATGAATGGAAGGAGCATAGTATTTTTCGTTTTAACCCCCGTGATATTTCGGATATTAAAATTGAAAATTATGCCAGCCAGCATCGTTCTTTTGAACTAAAGTTGGGCATTGATTCAAGCTATTCTTTAACTACTTTGGCAAATAATAAAACCATTTCTCCTTTAGATCCTGTTAAATTGAAAAAATATTTGAATTTTTTCCAAGGTGTAAATTATGAAAGAGAAGATACGCACCTTAGTAAAAGTCAGCATGATTCATTATTAATTGCTGGTCCTTTTGCAAGCGTGTCAGTTATGGATGCAAATGGAAGAAATGCCAAGTTGTCATTGTTCAGGATGCCTGTAAATCAATATACTAAAGAGCCTAAAAATGCTGAAACAGGTAAAGATTTTCCTTACGATATGGATAAATTTACTGTCCAATTAGTAGGGGATACTACTTGGTATATTTGCCAGTATTTCCATTTTGATAATGTTTTAAAGGATCCATTGAATTTTCAGCCAGGACCTGATAAAACTGCTCCTCAAAAACGAGATTAGTACTAAGTGTTTGACTTATCTTTGTTTAGGTTTCGGGTTCATTATTAATAAGTCACATTAAAATGTTTACAACATTCTGTATTTTGGCTTAGAAAATATAAAGTAAACGATGAACTTTGAGCCATTACTAATTGAACCAATATACTTATGAAATTTGTAGTTTCTTCAGTAACTCTCTTAAAGCAATTGCAATCCATCAGTGGTGCATTGCAATCAAGTACTCCCTTACCAATTCTTGAGAACTTTCTATTTGAACTGAGTGCTGGTTCATTAAAAGCTTCTGCTTCTGATCTTGAAACTACCATGAGTACTTCACTCGATGTAGATTGTAAAGAGACTGGAAAAGTTGCTGTTCCTGCAAAAATTTTATTGGAAACTTTAAAAACATTTAGTGAGCAACCGCTTACTTTTAAAGTTAACAATGAAAAAAGTCAGGTAGAAATTAGCTCCGAAGCTGGAAAGTATAAACTTACTTGCGTTAATGGTGAAGAGTTTCCAAAACTTCCAACTATCGATAAAGCAAATTCGATTGAAATGCCAAGCGAAGTATTAGCAGAAGCGATCAACCGTACTTTATTTGCTACTGGTAACGATGAACTTCGTCCGGTAATGACTGGTGTTTATTGCCAGTTTGGAGCCGAAGGATCAATTTTCGTTGCTACCGATGCGCATCGTTTGGTGCGTTATCGTCGTACCGACATTCGTTCAACCAAGGAAACATCATTTATACTTCCTAAAAAGCCTTTGGGATTATTAAAATCGAATCTTCCTAATACCAACACACAAGTTAAAATTGATTACAACGAAGCAAATGCTTTTTTCAGTTTTGATAATGTGAATTTGATTTGCCGTTTAATTGATGGTCGTTATCCAAATTATGAAGCAGTAATTCCATTGGATAATCCAAATAGATTAACAATTGATCGCGTTTCTTTCTTTAATGCTATTCGTCGCGTTTCTATTTTTTCAAACAAAACAACACATCAAGTGAAGTTCCGTATTGCGGGTTCTCAGGTAGATATTTCGGCTGAAGATGTTGATTTTGGAAATGATGCCAATGAAAGATTAGCATGTAGTTATGATGGTAAAGATTTAGAAATTGCATTTAATGCAAGATTTATTTCTGACATGTTAAACAACCTAAACACTGAGCATGTAGTTATGGAACTTTCATTGCCAAATCGTGCGGGGTTATTATCTCCACCTAAGGATGAATCAGATCCTAATGAAGATTTATTGATGTTGGTGATGCCGGTGATGATGAATTAATTCAAAATTAAGAATTAAGAATTAAGAATTAAGAATTAAGAATTAAGTCCCGATAGCATTGGGATACGAATTACATACAAATTACAAAGCCATGGATTAATTTCTGTGGCTTTTTTTTGATATATTACTGGATGGTGGGATTTGCTTTTTTATATGTTTCAAAAAAGGGAGTGGATTTGGGAGGTATGTTACTTTATTAGAAAAAAAATAATG
>JANPGA010000071.1:0-3974 GCA_031423735.1 Bacteroidota bacterium
GCAATGGTTGGAAAGTGGAAAATAATTTAAGTGATTTAATAAAAGCAAGTTCACAACCCATTCAGTTAAATATATTTTCACAAAAAGTGTTTAAGTCGGTAATACTATCTTCAACAGAAAAAACCTATTTTGATACAGTAAAAATTGCAGTCATTAACGATGCCAATGAACAACAAAAAGCCTCATTCAAATCATGGTCTGGATTAGACTTTCCCTTTTAAAATTAAAATCATTCCCAAAAACAGAATAATTTAAGCACAAAAGATTATGTTTGTGAGTAATCTATAATCTAAAATTTAAAATCTAAAATTCAAAAAAGTATGTCAAATTCCGTTAGAGATTTAGAGCCAAAAGAAATGTGGAATCACTTTGCAGATTTAAATGCAGTTCCACGTCCATCGAAAAAAGAAGAACGTATCATCGATTTTATGATGAAGTTTGGTAATAGTCTTGGTTTGGCGACAAGCAAAGATGAAGTTGGAAATGTGATCATAAAGAAACCTTCGAGTAAAGGGATGGAAAGTAAGAAAACGATTGTTTTGCAAAGTCATCTTGATATGGTTCATCAAAAAAATGGCAACACAAATTTTGATTTCGATACACAAGGGATTGATATGATTGTTGATGGTGATTGGGTGAAAGCGCAAGGAACTACATTGGGGGCTGATAATGGAATCGGGGCTGCCTCTATCATGACTATTTTATCAACTAGCACAATTCCACATCCTGCAATTGAAGCGTTGTTTACCATTGATGAAGAAACAGGAATGACAGGTGCTTTGAATTTGAAAGGTGGATTATTAGATGGAAAAATATTATTAAATCTCGATACCGAAGATGATAACGAATTAACTATTGGTTGTGCTGGTGGTATTGATGTCACAGCAACTGGAAGTTATACTCATGAGGCATTTCCACCAAATTGTATTGCTTGTAAAATTTCAGTTACAGGGTTAACTGGCGGACATTCTGGAATGGATATTTATAAAGGTAGAGGTAACGCGAATAAAATAATGAATCGTGTTTTATTAGCAGCTTTTGAAAAATTTGGAATTCAGATTAGTAGTATTGATGGTGGTAGTTTGCGTAATGCAATACCAAGAGAATCAGTTGCAGAGATAGCATTGCCAGAGAAAGAACAGGCTGCTTTTGAAACGTATATTAAAACTATTGAAGAAGAATTAAAGGCGGAGCATAAAACCACTGATCCTAATTTAGCGATAAGCTTTTCGAAAACTGATGATCCAAAGCGTGTAATGCAAAAAGGATTTCAAATTAAATTAATGAAATGTATTTATGCTTGTGCGAATGGGATTTATCGTATGAGTCCTGATATTTTACATCTTGTACAAACTTCAAATAATTTGGCAAGAGTGTTAGCTAAAGATGGTGAATATTCTATTCAATGTTTAACACGTAGTTCAGTTGATTCAGAAAAAATGGATTTGGCAAATAGTTTAAAATCTACTTTTGAACTAATAGGAGCGAAGGTTGATTATAAAGGATCTTATCCAGGCTGGACACCAAATCCAGATGCCTCGATTGTTAAAATTATGAGTGATCTTTATAAAGAACGTTTTAAGGAAGATGCTTTAGTGAGTGCTTGTCATGCAGGTTTAGAATGTGGAATCCTTGGAACAAATTATCCTGAAATGGAAATGATTTCTTTTGGTCCGAATATTCGCGGAGCACATTCACCTGATGAAAAAGTTCAGATTAGTTCCGTTCAAAAATATTGGGGATATTTTTTAGAGACGTTGAAGAGGATTCCGGAGAATAAATAATTTGGTCTTCGTTTCGCGCATGGTCGAAGTATGAGGCACCATAATGAAAAGATAAGAAAGATTTAGCGCCCCGATTTGAGCCCATGTGCAGTAAGCTTCAATGCTTTTCTGTTTATTTTGTATATTTGGTTCATGAAAGCTGTACTTATAACCCCGAAAACTGCAACTGAGTTCAAATTTATAAGCGATTTACTTAAGAAACTTGGAGTATCATCTGCTACTATGTCAAAAGAAGATCTGGAAGATCTTGGTTTATCCAAGATGATGAAATCTGTAGACAAAAGTAAGAAGGCAAGTAGAGAGAGTGTAATGCAAAAACTTCGAGCTTAATGTAAGTCGAGTTTTTAAGAAAATTTTTTAAGGATAATGAAAATATCAATCAGAAGTTTGAGAGAGTAAAGTTGTTAAAGTTAATCCAGCTAGTTGAAGCTGCAGATAAGATTTCTGAAATACCTAAACTTAAGAAATTGGTTGGTCATAAATCAGCTTATAGAATTCGTTTAGGAGATTATAGGGTCGGTTTTTTTTACGAATCAGACAAAGTAATATTTGCTCAAGTGGTGCACCGCAAAGAAATCTACAAGGTATTTCCTTAATTTGTTTATAGCATTATAGCTAACATTACCTGTCTTCCTACGAAGGAGGAAGATAATTGATTTTAAGAAGGAAAAAATTTTTCAATAACTTCGAACCAAGAAAATTATTTCTTCTTTGCAAGCAGGATTAAGTTGATTTCTAAGGATTGAAAGGATTAAAAAAAATGGAAACAGGATTACCTTGATTTAAAAGGATTTAAAGGATTTTTTTATAAATCTTAATTGTTACGTAATTCGTAATTCGTAATCTTAATTCCTTTCCGCATCCTTCTCATGGTAAAATAAAATTACTTTTTTTGAGAAAGGGGTTTTCAAACTGATATTTGTAATTGTAAATAGAAAATACATGGATGTCAATAATATTAAACACTACATTGTTCTGCTTTTAATCTATAAAATTTAATCAGTAAAATCTAAAATTTAAAATCTAAAATTTAAAATTAATTCCATTTAGTCATTCAACACTTTTTCAATCCGCTTATCGGGTATTAACCACATAATTGCTACTGCTAAATAAATCAAGCATGAAACTATAGGAAAAAAGAAACTAATTGGTATTGCTGAAATATATGCAAATGTGGAAATTTTTTCTTTTGTATCATTTCCAATTGCTTTCGCAAGGATGGTTTCGTTAGCTTTTATTTTAAGTAGTGTTTTAGATAAGATTGAATACGCAACACCTGACATCATCAATATAACTCCAAATAAGGCAACTGGAATTTTAGCAAAATGATTTTCGCCCATCCATGCAGATGCAAATGGCATTAATGATAACCAGAAAAGTAAAAATCCATTCGCTAATAATACTCTACCATTAATTTGTTTCACAGATTGAAATAAATGATGGTGGTTGTTCCAATAAATTAAAACCATCGAGAAACTTAAAATATAACTTAGAAATACAGGCATGATTGGAAGTAACGAAGATAAATCTGCTCCTTCATGTGGAACTTTCATCTCTAATACCATTATTGTTACTATAATAGCCAGTACTCCATCACTAAATGCTTCAACTCTATTTTTATTCATAAATTAATTTTTAAAGGATTGCAATAATTGAAATTTCAACATTTACATCTTTAGGTAGTCTTGATACTTCTACGGTTTCACGAGCAGGAAAATTAGCTGTAAAATAACTTCCATAGATTTCATTTACAGCCGCAAATTGATTCATATCTTTTAAGAAGATGCTAGTCTTTACAATGTTTGAATATTCCATTCCAGCTTCTTTCAATAATGCTAAAATGTTTTTCATTACTTGATGTGTTTCTGCTTGAATGGTATCCATAATTATATTTCCAGTTGATGGATCGATTGCAATTTGACCCGAAGCATATAAAATATTACCAACTTTTACAGCTTGCGAATAAGGACCAATAGGAGCAGGGGCATTTGTTGTATGAATAATTGTTTTCATAATTACAGATATGGTTTTTATTGAGATGTTAATTTATCTTTGCAAAAATAGCAGATTCTGATGTCACGGATTTTATTGTTGGATAATTATGATTCGTTTACATGGAATTTAGTGCATTATCTCGAAATGTTAACGGAGGATGAGATCTGTGTTCATCGAAATGATGAGATTTCTTTG
>JANPGA010000072.1:0-8822 GCA_031423735.1 Bacteroidota bacterium
TTTTGGTAACCATCCTTTTGGTGCAGGGAACACGAAAGATACCTGTTCAATATGCAAAACGCATTGTTGGAAATAAGCAATATGGTGGTGTAAGACAGTATATTCCATTAAAGGTGAATGCTGCCGGTGTTATGCCGATCATTTTCGCTCAGGCATTGATGTTTATACCAATCACTGTTTCGCAATATGCAAGTTCAGATACCTTAAAAGGATTCGGAGCTGCTTTCGCCAATTTTTCAGGAGTATGGTATAATTTAACTTTTGCGATACTTATCATTTTATTTACATATTTTTACACAGCCATTACGATCAATCCTACTCAGATGGCTGAGGATATGAAAAAGAATGGTGGATTTATTCCGGGTGTTAAACCAGGTCGTAAAACAGCTGAGTTTATTGATGATGTAATGTCTAAAATAACTCTTCCAGGTTCATTCTTCCTTGCTTTTGTAGCAATTATGCCGACCTTTGCAAAAATTGCAGGTGTAAATTCTAATTTTGCTCAGTTTTATGGTGGAACTTCATTATTAATCTTAGTAGGGGTTGTATTAGATACCCTTCAACAAATAGAAAGTCATTTATTAATGCGTCATTACGATGGATTGATGAAATCAGGTAGGATTAAAGGCCGTGCAACGGCAAGTGCAGCAGTATAAAATACTGTTAATAAGATGAATAGTGTAGGGGTAGCGTCGAAAACGCAAGAGGAGATTGAAAGTATTCGTAAAAGTTCTTTGCTTGTAGGCAAAACTTTAGCTGAGGTAGCTAACCATATTCGAGAAGGAATTACCACTCTCGAATTAGATACTATCGCAGAAAAGTTTATTCGTGATCATAATGCTGAACCTTCGTTCAAAGGATACAGTGGATTTAAACATTCACTTTGTATTTCAATAAATGAAGAAATAGTTCATGGTATTCCTGGTTCAAGAATAATTGCAAATGGAGACGTTGTTTCCGTTGATTGCGGTGTATTCTTCGAAGGATTTCATGGCGATTCAGCTTATACTTTTCCTATAGGAGAGGTTAACGAAGAAAAACTGAAACTGTTACGAGTTACTAAAACTAGTCTTTATCGTGGTATTGAAAAAGCCAGATCAGGAAATAGAGTAGGTGATTTAAGTAACGCAATTCAAAGTTTTGCCGAGTCACATGGATATGGCGTTGTTCGTGAATTGGTAGGCCATGGTATCGGTCGAAGATTGCATGAAAAACCTGAAGTCCCTAATTATGGGAAAAAAGGCGCTGGTCCAGTAATGAAAGCAGGAATGACTATCGCAATTGAACCAATGATTAACCAAGGTACTCGCCAGGTTATTCAATTAAAAGATGGTTGGACTGTAATAACACATGACCGTAAAATTTCAGCACACTTTGAACATACAGTAGTTGTAAGAGATGAGAAAGCTGAAATATTAAGTTCCTTCAAGGAAATAGAAATTGCCATTAGTAAAAATAAAAATATAACCGAGATCATCGAAACGCTGATCTGATCTATGTCAAAACAATCTGCAATCGAGCAAGACGGCACTGTAACAGAAGCCCTCTCTAACGCAACGTTCCGCTTGGAGCTCGAAAACGGTCATGAAATTATCGCACATATTTCAGGTAAAATGAGAATGAATTATATTAAAATTTTACCTGGAGATCGTGTTAAAGTGGAAATGTCACCGTATGATCTGACTAAAGGTCGAATCACGTATCGTTATAAATAAAATCTGTTCTGAAAAGAACACAGTAAAAAGGAATTATGAAAGTTCGCCCATCTCTTAAAAAACGTAGCGTTGATTGTAAAATCGTTCGCCGAAAAGGTCGTCTCTACGTGATTAACAAAAAAAATCCACGCTTTAAAATGCGTCAGGGTTAGTCACTATTTTAATATTTATTTAACAAAACGCAATTATAACCTTCAATGGCTCGTATAGCTGGTATTGATTTACCGAAGAATAAAAGGGGTGAGATTGGTCTCACTTACATCTATGGGATTGGCCGCGCCTCTGCTCAAAAGATACTTAATGATGCAGGTATTGACCTCAACAAAAAAGTGCAGGAATGGAATGACGATGAGTTAACCAAGATCCGCGTTAGTATTAACGAAAGCTTTAAAGTTGAAGGTGCTCTGCGCTCAGAAACACAACTTAACATCAAGCGATTGATGGATATCGGATGCTATCGTGGTGTTCGTCATCGTGTTGGTCTTCCTGTTCGTGGTCAAAGAACTAAGAATAACTGTCGTACCCGTAAAGGTAAACGTAAGACAGTGGCTAACAAGAAGAAAGTTACTAAGTAATAATAATCAGTTTATCTTATAATACCCGTTCTCAATCATGGCTAAACAAACAAAAGCCGTAAAAAAGAAGATAGTAAAGGTAGAGGCTGTAGGTGAAGCTCATATCAACGCTACTTTCAATAATATTATAATTAGTCTTACCAACATGTCAGGTCAAGTAATTTCTTGGGCTTCAGCAGGGAAAATGGGCTTCAAAGGCTCTAAGAAAAATACCCCTTATGCAGCTCAATTAGCAGCTACTGATTGCGCAAAGGTTGCCTATGATATGGGTCTGCGTAAGGTGAAGGTGTTCGTAAAAGGACCCGGATCTGGTCGTGAATCAGCTATCCGTACGCTACATGGCGCAGGCATAGAAGTTAGTGAGATTATGGATATTACTCCAATTCCTCATAACGGATGTCGCCCTCCTAAAAAGAGAAGAATCTAATTATTTTTAATTCAATTGTATTAACATTAAGGCATTAAAATAGAAAATGGCAAGATATATAGGCCCCAAAACTAGGATTGCACGTAAGTTCCGTGAACCAATCTTTGGTCCGGATAAAAGTTATGAAAAACGTAGCTATCCTCCTGGACAGCACGGTAACAGTAAAAAAAGAGCTAAACAATCTGAATACTCTGTACAGTTAATGGAGAAGCAGAAAGTGAAGTATATGTACGGAATCCTTGAGCGTCAATTCGCTAAGACTTTCGATCGTGCTGCTCGTATGCAAGGAATCACTGGTGAAAACTTGTTGAAACTGATCGAATCTCGTCTTGATAATGTAGTGTATCGTATGGGCGTTGCCCCATCTCGTTCATCTGCTCGTCAATTAGTAGGTCATCGTCATATAACTGTTAACGGAAGCGTTGTAAATATCCCTTCTTATACTGTAAAGTCTGGTGATGTAATTGCTGTAAGAGAGAAATCTAAATCTCTACCAGTAATAGCAGAGTCTATTTCATCAAGATTTGGAAAATACTCTTGGATAGAGTGGGACGGAGCTAAAATGTCAGCTAAGTTTTTAAATCCTCCAGCTAGAGAAGAATTAACCGAGCCAATTAAAGAACAACTAATCGTCGAATTGTACTCTAAGTAATAACTGGTTATCGTTATTAAGAAATATATTTATTACAATAGTTAGTATAGTTAAACCCACAAAACCAAGAAAGCAAACATGGCAATATTAGCTTTTCAACAACCGGACAAAGTGATCATGAATCATGCGACCGAGACTTTTGGACAATTTGAATTTCGTCCATTAGAGCCGGGATATGGTATCACAGTCGGAAACGCGTTGCGAAGAATTCTGCTCAACTCGCTTGAGGGATACGCGATTACCTCAGTAAAACTTGTAGGCGTAGATCATGAATTCTCAACAATCAAAGGCGTAGTTGAAGATATGACGGAGATTATTCTCAATTTGAAACAAGTTCGTTTCAAACGTCAAATCGAAGGTACTGACTCTGAAAAAGTTCACGTAACAATCAATGGCAAGGGTACATTTACTGCCGGAGATATCGCAAAGCATACAACAGCATTTCAAGTATTAAATCCAGATTTCATTATCTGTAATATGGATCCAAGTGTAAAATTACAATTGGATGTAAATATTGAAAAAGGTCGAGGTTATGTTCCTTCAGAAGAAAACAAAACTAGCAGTGCTCCAATAGGAACAATTTTCGTTGATGCGATTTTTACTCCTATTCGTAATGTAAAGTATTTCATGGAAAACTTCCGCGTTGAGCAGAAAACTGACTATGAGAAATTGGTTTTGGAAATCACTTCTGATGGATCTATTCATCCTAAAGATGCTTTGAAAGAAGCCGCTGAAATCCTTATTCATCACTTCATGTTGTTCTCTGATGAGAAAATTACTTTGGAAACTAAACCAAAGCAACCAGCTGAAGAATTAGATGAGGCTACTTTACACATGCGTCAGTTACTTAAAACCAAGTTGGTGGATATGGACTTAAGCGTACGTGCACTTAATTGCTTAAAGGCTGCTGATGTTGAAACATTAGGTGATCTTGTAAGCTATACAAAAGCTGATCTATTAAAGTTCCGCAATTTTGGTAAGAAGTCTCTTACTGAATTAGAAGAACTAGTGCGTAGCAAAAACCTTAGCTTCGGTATGAACGTAGCTAAATACATGCTCGATAAAGACTAATTAACCATTCCGCGAAATACTCGCACATAATAATCAATTGTAATTTCTTCTCTCAATGCGTCACGGTAAGAAAAATAACCACTTAGGCAGAACAGATAGTCACCGTTCAGCGATGCTTAGCAACCTTGCGGTATCACTAATAAATCATAAGCGTATATTCACAACAGTTGCTAAAGCTAAAGCACTAAGAGTATTCGTTGAACCAATCATAACTCGTTCAAAAACTGATTCTACACACTCTCGTCGTACAGTTTTTTCTTCATTACAAAATAAAGAAGCAGTAGCTGAATTATTCCGTGATGTTGCAGCAAAAGTTGCTGATCGTCCAGGTGGGTACACACGTATCATCAAAATCGGAAATCGTGCCGGTGATGCTGCTGAAATGTGTATGATGGAATTGGTTGATTTTAATGACATCATGATAAGCGAAAAAGCTCCTAAGAAAGCTGCTAAAACAACACGTAGAAAAACTACTAAGAAAGCTGCTCCAAAAGCTGAAGGTGATTCACCTGCAGCAGGATCAGAAGAATAATATCCTAAGTATAATTATACTAAAGGCTGCCTACATTAGGCAGCCTTTTTTGTTGGGGGGAGGATTAGTAACCAATCTCTCATTTTGTTTGCAAAAGAACTGAATTAAGTTGAATTTCAGATAAATTGATATATGAATCTAAAATGTTGTATTTTTAGAGCAAACAAAGTAATTCTCTTCAAGTAATTATGTTTTTAAAAAGGTGCTTTCTACTTATTTTTATTTGCATTTTGAATGCCAATAACCTCTTTTCACAAGATTTGAGTTATTATACAGGAGGGAAAGTTAAGGATTACGATACTGAATCATTCCTCTTTTTTAATCAAGACAGTACAAACTTGTATTCGTTCCGCAATTCCGAAAATAACTATTATGTAGAAGTATATAATAAGGATTCTTTAAAAATGGTTGCGAAAATTATTTTGCCATTAACTAATCGTGGTTTAAAAAAATTCGAAATACAAAGGTTATTTATTGAAAGAGATACATTTAAAGTTTTCTATTCTTACTTTGATAGGAAATCCAAGTTTGAAAAGCTTGAAATGGTCGCTTTTAATAAGGCCGGATTAAAATTAGGTAAAACTAAATTAGTTGATAGTTCAGCGGGTAGATCCCACAAAAAAGCAGGTGATTTTTCAATTATTGATTTCCATACTAATAACGGGTTTCTTTCCAGTTGCTATAAGTCGACAATTGATTATGTTTTCATTAACATTGATCATTTTAACAACGAAGAAAACATTACTAATTCACAAAATTATGTTTTTGATAAAAGCGCAGGATATATTGTAAAAACTATTATAGATGATAATGGTAATCTATACAGTTTAGTGCGAAGTAAACTAGGTAAAAGTAATGTAAATTGGAGTGTTCAAATTCATTATCCTGACACAAAAAAAGTTAAAGTAATAAAACTTGTTCAGCCAAATATCAATAATATATTTATGTCAGATGATTATGAAATGTATTTTGGTGAAAAAGGTACAATTAATTTTATTTCAACTTATGCTTTAAATCGTTTCGCTAAGTATGCAGAAGGAATTTATCGAGTTCAAATTAACTCGAAGAGTCATACTTTAATAAGTGAAAGCGTTGTTCCATTTAGTTGTCTTAATAAGAATACTGGTAAAGAAAATTATTTTTCGTTAGAATATTGTACAATAAGTAGTATGTTTTCTCAAGAGGCAAATGGATTGAAAATTGTTTTTGAGAGTAGAATCAAAACAGTTGTAAGGTATAATTACTTTGTATTTGGAGCTGGATTTACATTTGGAAGTGGTATTATTCCTATATCATATAGATTTAATAATGGAAACATTATTATTGTTGATTTGGATAGTAATAATGTTGTAAAAGAAATTCATGAAATCATGAAACAACAATATGTAAACTCGAAAAATTATAAATATTCTGGCTTTGCCACTTTAAATAGTGCTACTAAATCTTATTATATTTATAATGAGTTGCCAAAGAATCTTAGCAGAATACCCGATAGGATGAAGGAAGTTAATTCTATAAAAACAGATGAAACTGTTGTGATTTATGCTCTTGTTGACAGTAATAAAGTGAAGAGAAATTTATTAATTGACAAAATAAAGGGCTCAGGAATTAACGCTGTGATTCCAGAGTCCTCTTATGCTTCCAATACTAAAGATGAGATTTATATTTTAAGGAGAATAGAATCTGATATCTATCTAACCAAAATATTTATTAAAGATAATAACTAATTATTGTATTCCAGTAAATTAACGGGCCCTGTTTACAAACTCAGAATAGCGTAATTTGGATATCACAATTTGTAATATCCAAATGCCAAACTTTTTTGCAAGTTCCTAAGTGTTAAATTTATTTTTTATCGCTTCTCTTTTTAAATTTCTTTTGAATAAAAATTACAATTGGCACTATATAAATCCAATAGGTTGCCATGAATTTTTGATCTTCTTCAACGATGTAATTTGAAGTAATTATAACTAAAATAAAGGAAATACATAAAGTAATTAAAATGGTTTTCTTTTTAGTAAACTCTTCTAATAATTTGTCGATATTTTGATTGTGTCGAAGTGCTGGTCGTTTAAATAAAATATAATGTTGCAAAATAGCTTGTGAAATGAAACAACAAATAATTACAGCAAAATAAATGATGAAAGGAGTTGGACCACTTCTCAAACCTTTAGTAACAACAGTTGCAGCAAAAGGAAATAAGCCAATGAAAAATAGTAATAGGAGGTTCCGGATCACTAAACCTTTATCATAATACTTTAACACATAAAATATTTTTAGATGTTGATACCATATCACACCAATAAATACGAAACTTACTACGTAGGCCAAAATCGTTGGCAGGAGGTGAATCAGAGCATTTGTAAGGCTTCCACTATCGTGGAGATTGGTTGTGTCAGGCAAATGAATCTCTATTGCCATTAGCGTAATTACAATCGCAAACACTGCATCGCTAAAAAGAATCATACGCTCTAATTGAAATTCATTCCTTATTTCAATTTCTAGTTCAGAATCATTATTCGTATTTTTTGAGGTCATAATTTTTCTTTTTAAAAAAGGTGGTGAAACTACGGATCGAATTTAGCAATAAAAAAAAGGCTTTCCTTTTAGGAAAGCCTTTTCAAAAATAGTTTTTTATAGGATTACTTCACACGTTCAACATAAGAACCTGTACGTGTATCAATTTTAATTTTTTCGCCTTCATTTACAAATAAAGGAACATTTACTTGAGCTCCATTTTCAACAGTTGCGGGCTTCAAAGTATTCGTTGCGGTATCTCCTTTCATTCCAGGTTCACAATAGGTAATTACGAACTCAACAAATGTTGGAGGTTCAGCCATAATTGGCATTTCACTTTCGAACGAAACTTTTACTTCCATTCCTTCTTTTAAAAATTTAATAGAATCACCAAATAATGCTCTTGGAACGGAAACTTGTTCAAAGGATTCATTGTCCATGCATACAAGAAAATCCGCATCGTTATAAAGGTATTCCATTTGTTTGTATTCCACTCTTGCAATCTCAACTGCTTCACCTGTACGGAAACGATTTTCCATAAGTTTACCGTTGATTAAGTTTCTCATCTTTCCTTGATAAAATGCACGAAGATTTCCTGGTGTGCGGTGTTGCCATTCGATAACTTGACATAATTCGCCATTAATACGTAAAACAGTTCCTAAGTGTACGTCGCTCGTTGTAGCCATTGTGATATTTTTTTGATTAAATAAAGAAGGCAGAGAATAAACCCTGCCCTCAAATATAAATTTTATAAAGAATTAACCTTCGATTACGTCGAAATTAAGTTTCGCGTGAATATCACGGTGAACAATAATTTCAGCTTGATATGTTCCAGTTTTTTTAATGTGATCAGCTGGCATAACAACTTGTTTTTTGTCGATAGCATATCCCATTTTCTTTAACATGTCAACTAATTGTTGAGAGGTTACAGAACCGAATAATTTACCATTTTCACCAACTTTAACAGGTATATTTAATGTAACACTTTCAAGTGCTGCTACTAATCTACCTGCATCATTACGAAGTTTATCAAGTTTATGTGCACGTTGTCTTACAACTTCAGCATGAACTTTTTTATTCGTTTCGCTCGCAATTACCGCCATTCCTTGAGGAATGAGAAAGTTTAAACCAAAGCCATTTTTCACTTTAACGATATCGTCAGCGTAGCCTAGGTTTTTAACGTCTTGTTTAAGGATTATTTCCATTTTTTAGGTGCTTATTTAAACAAGTCAGTTACATACGGCATAATCGCAATATGGCGAGCACGCTTGATAGCTTGTCCAACTTTGCGCTGATACTTCAAAGAAGTACCTGTAAGGCGACGTGGAAGGAC
>JANPGA010000073.1:0-4481 GCA_031423735.1 Bacteroidota bacterium
GAAAATAAAACTGAAAAAACAACCGTTAATAAAAGTATTGAGGAAAAAAATACAGCCGAAAAAGTATCCAACAAAGTTACAAAAGATCTTAAGCGTGAAATTAATACTGAAAATAATTTGGCTTTTAAAAATCATACTTCCAAAAATAAACGGGGATCAACTAATTTTCAAAATAACGTATCAGAAGAAAATATTTCACAGAATCCTTTAAAGAGTAATCAGCAAGAAAAATTAAAAAGCAATTCTGAAATAGCAATGATGACTTTTGTTAATACTCCTTTTTTGATTGAACAAAATAATTATGATTTAGCAGTTGTAATTTCTAGATCGAAAATTAATTCTGATGTAGAATCAAAAAATGATAATGTAACTATAGCAAATTATCAGCAGAAGATAGTAGAAAATATAAAAGAGTTTACTGTTGAAAAAGTAAATAAGGTAGTAGGAGAGGATTTGTTAGCCACGTCAACACAACCACAAAAACTTTCACTTAAAAGTCGACTACTTCGCTTTACAGGAAATACAATAGGTAAGCTAACAAACAATCGAATAAAAGTTAAAACTGTTTTCGATCCCTTAAATGGAAATTTAGCAGCATATGAATTAGAAGTAGGAAAAAAAGTTTGGCAAAAACAATTTTAATTATAGCAGTTACTGTAACATTTAATAGTTCTTATTTGTCTTATTTATAAGAACCTTAAAAATTAACATTATGAAAATCTTCAAAAAAATTCTATCAGTTTGTTTAACTACCTTGTTATTTACTTCAAGCTATTCGCAAAATATTGAAACTCGAAATTTACCAGCATTTAATAAAATTTCTCTCAAGGACAATACTAAATTAACACTTCATATTGGAACTGCTCAAAGTGTAAAAGTTGAAAGTGATGACTTGAGTGATGTTAGAACAGTAGTTTCAGGAAGTAAATTATCGGTAAGTGGATCTGAATCAACAATAGAAATTACAATACCTGAATTAACAAATTTAGATATTTCAGGATCTTCAAAAGTAATAGCAGATAGCATCATAAAAACGCAAAGCCTTCGCTTATCAATTTCTGGAAATGGGAAAATAAATATGCCAGTAGAAGTTTCTCAATTAGAAATAGAAATATCAGGAAATGGTAAATTAGAATTAAGTGGAAACGCAGATTTTTTAGATATTGATATTAGTGGAAATGGAAAAATAGAAGGAAGATCATTATCTGTAAATTCATGCGAAGCAAGTATCAGTGGAATCGGAAAATGTAATGTTGATGTTAAAAACAATTTAAAATTAGATATAAGTGGATCGGGTTCCTTTTATTATTCCACAAAGCCAGCATCACTCGAAACAAGTATTTCTGGAATCGGTAAGTATGGTATTATTAATGAACAAGCAAGTTATGATAATGATTCTACAACTGCAAAATCAGGGAACAAAAGAGTTATAATTATTGGCAATGAAAAATTCGATTTTAATCATGATGATAATGATTCAATTTTTCATAAGCCATCAAAAGCGAAATCGCATTGGGCAGGAATAGAATTTGGATTTAATTCTTTTGCTTATGGAAAGCAATTTGAAACTACAAACCCTAAACAATATGATTTTTTAGAATTAAATTCAGGGAAATCAATAAATGTAAATCTCAATTTTTTTGCACACGACTTTCAACTATATAAACGAAATGTGCTTTTTACCACCGGACTTGGTTTAACGATTAATAACTTCCGGTTCAACTCAAATCAAACTTTACGATCTGATACAAATATTGTAACTGCTGCGTTGGATTATGATAATCAGAATAAACCGATTTCATATTCGAAAAACAAATTAGCTTTAACGTATGTTACAGTTCCTTTGCTCTTGCAATTTAATACTCATCAGGAATATAGAAAATCATTTCATTTTGCTACGGGAATTTTACTCTCATATAAATTAAATTCACATTTGAAACTAGTGTATAGCGAAGATGGAAGTAAACATAAAGATAAACGTCAGGATGAATTTAATATTGAACCATTTCGATATGATGCTACTTTTCGAATAGGATATCAAAATTATACCTTGTATGCTTCTTACGCATTATCGGAGTTATTCAAAGATAATCGTGGTCCGGAAGTACATCCTTTCCAGTTTGGGATAAATATTCTTGGTTGGTAAGCGTATTGAAAATCTTAAAAAGCCTAATAACTATATCATAGTTATTAGGCTTTTTGCATATTTAGGTGTTCTTCTACTATTATTTTAAAAAAGTTTAATCAAAGAATCCTAAGATGTTTTGATTAACACTCAGAGATGCGCATTTTTGCACTTAGCTAATTCTTTAATTTTAGCGCCATTGGAATTATGAATGAAAAACTGAATACTTTAAATCAAAATATTGCTGATGCTCAATTGGGTGGAGGAGAAGCTCGAATTGTTTCACAACATAAAAAGGGTAAGTTAACTGCTCGCGAACGTCTTCATTTTCTTCTAGATGAAGGCACCTTCGAGGAAATTGGAATGTTCGTTACTCACCGTTCATCAGAATTTGGTCTTGATAAGGAAAAATACCTTGGTGATGGAGTTGTTACTGGCTACGGACGAATTGATGGTAGATTAGTCTATGTTTTTGCCCAAGACTTTACCGTTTTTGGAGGATCATTATCTGAATCACACGCTGAAAAAATCTGCCGAATAATGGATTTAGCTATGGAAAATGGAGCGCCTGTTATAGGATTAAATGATTCAGGTGGAGCTAGAATCCAAGAAGGAGTAGTTTCTTTAGGAGGTTATGCCGATATATTTTATAAAAACACTCGAGCATCAGGAGTAATCCCTCAATTATCGGCTATTATGGGACCATGTGCTGGTGGAGCAGTATACTCACCGGCAATTACTGATTTCATACTAATGGTTGAAAATACAAGCTATATGTTTGTTACTGGCCCTAACGTAGTGAAAACCGTTACTCATGAAGAAGTAACTAGCGAAGAGTTAGGAGGAGCGATTACTCATAGTAGCAAATCAGGAGTTACACATTTTGCATGTGCCAATGAAATAGAGTGTTTGCAATACGTAAAACGACTATTAAGTCATATGCCTTCTAATTGTGAGGAAGTCACTCCGCGAAGACCGTATCAATCAAGCAATGAATTACGCCCTGTACTTAATACAATCATTCCCGAGAACCCAAATCAACCTTATGATATTCGAGAGGTAATTTATGAAGTTATTGATGAAGGGACTGATGGTTTTTGTGAAGTACATAAAAACTTTGCCGAAAATATTGTGGTTGGATTTGCTCGATTAGCGGGTCGTTCAATTGGTATTGTCGCAAATCAACCTGCATTTTTAGCTGGTGTACTTGATATAAATTCTTCAACTAAAGCAGCACGTTTTGTTCGTTTTTGTGATTGCTTTAATATTCCTTTACTCGTATTTGAAGATGTTCCTGGGTTTCTTCCTGGTACTGATCAAGAATGGCACGGAATCATTACGAATGGTGCTAAATTATTGTATGCCTTTAGTGAAGCAACAGTTCCACGCATAACAGTAATTACTCGTAAAGCATACGGTGGTGCCTATGATGTAATGAATTCCAAGCATATTGGAGCAGATATGAATTATGCCTGGCCATCCGCTGAAATAGCTGTTATGGGAGCAAGAGGTGCAGCTGAGATCATCTTTAAAAATGAAATAGCAAAAGCCAAAGACCCTGCAGCAAAACTGAAGGAAAAGGAAGAAGAGTATGTAAAACATTTTGCAAATCCTTACCGAGCAGCTGAACGTGGTTATGTTGATGAAGTGATTACACCTGATGTTACGCGTATCAAATTAATTAAAGCTTTTGAGATGTTGGAAAACAAAGTTGCGAAGTTGCCAAAGAAAAAACATGGTAATATTCCATTATAGATAAAACCTCAATTCGATGTACTTTTCTAGTTTATTATCGATATTTCGAAATGTAGTATTGGAACAATTGCCTTAACTACATCGCTTTTAGCCCTGAATTTTTATCCATTAGCCAAATTTGAGAGGTTGTTACTGTCCCTATCATACTATTTTGCACCTGTTGAACAAAAAAGATATGATCAAAGACATCCCTTCAGAAGATTTATTTAACCAGCTTAATTTTGATGAAAAAGCATGGCACGTTTGGCATCATGCTACATTTATGATGGTCCGACAAAATCAACAGTATCGAGTTAATCTTTATCACCTTAAAGGATATCATATTCAATTATGGTATCATGTAAAAAGAAATCGTATTGATAAAATATCTGCAACAAAATCAAATAGAGTTTTAAAACCATATCTATCTTTAATAGAGATAAACAATTTACTCCATTAGTGGAGACAATAACTGATATCCATCTATCAAATAAAAACCCTGAAGTGTGACGTAGTCTGTGCTTCAGGGTTTTTATTTAGCAATTACATTGCAAATCTTTTCGCTGCTTCTTCCCAATTAACAAGATTCCACCAAGCAGTACAATAATCCGGACGACGATTT
>JANPGA010000074.1:0-1722 GCA_031423735.1 Bacteroidota bacterium
AACACTTCCAATTACAGGACCTAAATAGTAATTTGGATGATTCGGTACAGCTCTAAAATTCCAAGCATTTAAAAAGATGGAATGCTGTTGTACATCACAAGCCACGCCTGCACTATCGGGGTAATTTATTTCGTGCAAATATTGTGTGCTATTTCCAGTTGTTATATATATTTTGCTATTGGCGGCTAAATACAAACTCCAAAAAAGTGTTTCCAAATTAGGCATTGGCATAAAACCATCATAAGTAGCAACTGTATCAACAGTTAAAGTATTTACATTTATTTGAAAAATATTAGTCGCAGTACATGTGTATAATAATTGGGAATTTGGGGAAAATGTTAAGCCCCATAAAAAATTATTTAATGTGACTGGAATTACATTCGGATTTGAAAATATTCCAGTACATCGGTCAAAATCAAACAATAAAACTGATTCATCTTTCGATGCCAAATCATAAACATAATAGGCAAATTTATTCCCGTCAGGAGAAAATTTCAAGTTTGAAGTATTATACCAAGCAACTGGTACATTCAAGTTCTGAGAAGTTATACTTTTTATCCCATTTGGAGTAAGCAATAATTTAAAAATAATATCACTATTTTGTTTCTGAACAACAACCCACCAATCTCGCCCGTTGGCATGTTTGCATGCCCCTATCCCCCAATTTAAAGTGTCTTTAAGTATTGTATCATTTTTTAACACAACCCCGCCTAATCCGCCATCTAATGTCAAATCGATAACACTTTGCATGATTTCATAAATGGGGTAATAATTTCCATCATCGAAATATACTTGATGTATAAGTGTAAATAAATTAGTATCGTTATTAAAAGATAAAAACGTATTACCATCATCTATTAATAAACCATCAGGAAAACTTAAAGTAGCTTGACTAGGATTTAATCCACTACCATTTAGCATTGTATCTCCCGTAGCATTTGCTATCCAAACTCCGTTACTACTCATTAATAAATTGCCACTGTTATCACAGATGTTTGCTTCCGTAGAATTGAATGTCATTTTCCGAAATTCTGTTTGCAACAAATACGAAGATGAATCAAAATACATTCTTGACTTAGGTGCAATTGGATAATTAAGGTATCCCTGTAACCATTGGTGATTATATCCTTGTGCCAAGGAATTTGATAACTGGCAGATTAATAAGAATAAAATTAATAGCTGCTTTTTCATTTTATCAGTATTAATTTTTTTGTTTGTACAATTATTCCATTTCTGAGTAATCGTACTTGATAAAATCCAGAAGGATAGTTTTTTGTATTTAAATTAAAATTATTCACTCCTTTCTCATTTCCCTTTTCTAATAATATTTCTCCATACGAATTTTTTAATTGAATAGAAAGATCATCGCTAATATGATTTAATATTCTAACTTCTACTTGCTCGTTTGCAGGATTTGGTGTTAACATAAAATCAACCGTGGAATTTAACTCATCATGTTTTAATCGCTCAATTCCCTGGCTTAAGCAAACTTCATCATCAAAATAAACAATACTATCATTAAATAAATGTACATAAAAACGTGCTTTAAATACGGCTCTACCTCCCTTGTAAGGGCATTGGGTTGCGCTTATAGTTCCCATTGTTTCTGCTTTGTTAAGAGTAATGGGTGATGTATTGTACGTTTTTATAAGATTATTCAATTAGCTAATATATTTAAAGATACGATGATACTTCAACCTTATTACACTTAAGTTAAATTAT
>JANPGA010000075.1:0-5932 GCA_031423735.1 Bacteroidota bacterium
CCAAAGTTAAACCGCCTCTAAACCAAAATATAAATTACCAACTCACAACAAAAAATACTGATGCTTTATTGAAAATGTTTTTCCCTGTCTTACATGTGGCTTCAAACTCTATTGTTTCCGGCTCTTTAAATACAAATGAAAATTCTATTCAATTAATATTAAAATCAGATAGCATTGGAGTAGGAGTTTCGAATTTTAATAAAATAAATATCCAAGGGTCAACTTTAAATAATCATTTGCAATTTGAAAGTTTAATAGAAAAAATCTCATTAAGTGATAGCTTGTCATTTGATCAAATTAGACTTTATGGAAATACAAATAGAGATTCGTCTGACATCACTTTAGCTTTAAATGGAACAGATTCTACTCAATCAAAGGCAATCGTAAAATTTGATTCCCATTTTATAAATAGAGGATACACAAGTTTAGTAATTAAACCAGAGATCCTAATGCTTAATACAATAAAGTGGAATGTAGATTCATCTAACCACATTTTGTTTGATAGTACTGGTGTTGTTTTCAAAAACTTTAACTTAATAAGTGATAGTCAAAGAGTAGATATGTCAGGACAAATTTCTCGTGACACTTCGTCAAAATTAATTGTAGGATTTAAGGACTTTGAGGTAGCACAATTGAATGATCTTCTTTCCTTTTTTGATATTCAGATTGGTGGAGTTACAAATGGGAGGGCATCCATTAATGGAATATTGGGAAAGCCAATTCTTAATTCGGATTTATCAATTCAAAACCTAAGATGGTTTAATGATACAATTGGTGATGCACAAGTAAATACAAGTTGGAATAGTAAAAGTGATGTGGTAGAAGTGATAGGTCTTGTAAACCGAGGAAGTGATAAAAGCATAGAAGTAAATGGTAAATATATTATTAAGCCAAAAGGTGATGAAATAGATCTTAATATTTATCTGCAGAAAACATATCTCCAATCTTTTAGTCATTATCTTAATGGTTTATTTTCAAATATTGGAGGGGTAGCAAATGCCAAACTTCATTTATATGGCCCAACAAAAAAACCTAATTTAACAGGTAAAGTTTATCTGCAAAAAGTTAGTTTTATGGTTGATTATTTAAAAACTACGTATAATTTTTCTGGTGAAGTAGATTTAAATGAAAACAGTATTTTGTTTAATAATATTATATTGAATGATGTAAAGGGACAGCAAGGAATTGCGAGTGGAAAAGTATTACACGACCATCTTAAAGATTTTTATTTGGATATAGATATTAAAGCAAATAAAACACAAGTACTTAATACAACTATTAGAGATAATGAATTGTTTTATGGTACTGCATATGCTACAGGTAACATTCGAATAAGTGGTTATCTCGATTATATTTTGATGAATATTGGACTAAAATCTGAAAAGGGCACTAAAATAAATATTCCTTTAAGTAATCCAGAAGAAATTAGTAGCAGCAACTTTATTTCATTTATAAAAACTGATAGTTTACAAAAGAAAAAGCAATTAGAAGGACAACCAGATTTTAGTGGTGTGGAACTTAATATGGATTTTGATATTACTCAAGATGCAAATATTTATTTGATTTTTGATTCTAAAATTGGTGATATTATTGAAGGAAATGGTCATGGAAATATATCGATGACGGTAAGCCCTAGTGAGGATTTTCGCATGTTTGGAAATTTTGAAATTGAACAAGGGAAATATTTATTTACATTGCAAAATGTAATTAATAAACCATTTTTTATTGAGCGTGGTGGTTATATCAGATGGAGTGGAGATCCATACGATGCAACCGTTAATATCTATGCAACTTATAAATTGAAAGCGGGCTTGTACGATTTGTTTCAAGATAGTAGCATGAAAAAATTAGTGCCAGTTGATCTTCGCTTGCATTTAAATGATAAACTTTTTAATCCAAATATTTCCTTTGATATAAATGTTCAAAATGTAGATCCAACTATTGAAACACAAATCAAACGGTTAATTAATACTGAGGAGGAGAAATTTAATCAAGCAGTTTCCTTACTATTAATGAGACGGTTTGCAACTCCAAGTCAAGCTTCCAATAATCGTCCTCCTATAAATTCTGGTGGTGGAGTAGGTGTAAATGCTTATGAATTTTTAAGTAACCAATTAAGTAACTGGGCATCTCAAATAAGTAATCAAGTGAATGTAGGTGTAACCTATAGACCTGGAGATGCATTAACAAAAGAAGAGCTCGAAATAGCATTATCAACAAGCATTTTAAATGATAGGGTTTTTATTGATGTGAATGGTGGATATGCAAATACATACACTGCAAATAAGCAAAACACCTCAAGTTTAGTTGGTGATTTTACAGTTGAAGTGAAGGCAAGTAAGGATGGGAGAGTTCGTTTAAAGGCCTTTAATAGATCTAATAACAATTCATTGATTAATAATGTTAATTCTCCATATACTCAAGGTGTTGGTATATTTTACCGCCAAGAGTTTAATGATTTTCATGAAATTACAAGAAGATTTAGAGATTGGTTTAAGCGCAAAAATAAAGAAGTAAATACCCCACTAAATTGATGATATTTTGAAAGAGTTTATAAGCATATTTAAATTTCCTAAACAATGTTTCCATTTGTTTGTTATACTTTCTTTACAATCCTAAAAAACTATGTCAGTTCAAAATACGGAAGTTAAATCACTAATTAAAAAATTAGAAGCTGGTAAGAAACAGTTAAAAATTGAATTCGATAAAAATATTCGGGCAATTGATGAGGCGATAAAAACCCTAAGCGTTGCAAAAGCAGATCCTTTAAAAGTTATTGGATCAGCAGTAAGTTATCGAAAGCCTGGCCGTCCTAAAAAGGGCGATGTAAATGTTAGAGATCTAGTAAAAAAGGCAAAAGGGAAAGCAGGAAGAGGTCGTCCAAAAGGATCTAAGTCGGGCGTTGCAGTTAATTTAACTCAAATGTTGTATGATTTTGTTTTATCCAAGAATAGATTCATTCATTCAAGGGAAATAGTTGACAATGTAATGAAGAAATTTCCTTTTGAAGATAGAGTTGATTTCGGGAAAAAAATATCAGTATTGTTGGCATCCCTAAAAAAACAAAAAAGGTTAGTTACTTTTAAAGATGGCGGTTATAGAAAAAACATGTATTGGGGTGCTCCATCATGGTTAACCAAGGAAGGAAGAATTTCAAAAGGAAAAGAATTTAAAAAAGGATAAAAATTAAAAAGGGTAGCTTAATTAAGCTACCCTTTTTAATTTTTATTAAACCAATCTTGTAGCGAGAGGGACACATTTTAATCGTATATTTGCTTAAACAGATTGTGTTAAACGTGTCAACGACAATTTTAATATTTATTGATTATCAATGTATTAAAATAGAAGATGGGATACCAGATGAACAAAAAGTGTTCATGGCATATATTTGCAAAGTGTCACCTGTACTGTCACCTACTCATTAAACGCTACAACTTAAAGCATGGCAAAAGCAAATTATTACTTAAAAAGTGACTCTAATAAGACTGGCGAGAGTTTAATTTACCTCTATTTCTCCTATGATGGAGCAAGACTGGTTTATTCTACTGCACAAACAATTAATATAAAACACTGGAACAAGGCAGAGCAAAGAGCAAAAAAGAGTTTAGCAGGTTTTTCAGCACTTAATAATTATCTGCAAACATTGGAGCAAACAATATTTGAAATTTACAGGAACGCCTCCACGTCTCGCACAAATCCAACCATATCACATTTAAAGCAAGAATTAGATATTTTTCTGAATAAGAAGGAAGCTAAAAGAGAAAGGACTTTCATAGATTATTTCCATGAGTTTATAGAAGTTAAAAAGGCGACCTTAAAACCTCGTACCATTCAGAAATTCAACACTTTTTTGACGACAGTACTTGCTTTTTCAAAGCTGTCAAAACAGGTTCTCACTTTTGAAAATATGGAGGTTAAATTTTATGATGGCTATGTTGCATACCGTGCAAATCAACATAAATCTGATGAAACAATTTACAAGGAAATTGGCCTTTTGAAAACTTTTCTACATTGGGCGACTGACCGAGAATATAACGGTAAAACTAAGTTCATCAGACAGTTTAAGACTTTTGAAAAGGAAAAGGAAGTATTAAGTTTAACTGATGAGGAACTTTTCATTCTCTATAACTTATCTCTTACAAATTCGGTTCAAATTAAAGTACGAGATATGTTTTGTTTTGCGTGTTTCACTGGGTTGAGATTTTCGGATGTATTACAGGTAAGTAGAAACAAGGTTATTGGTTCTACTTTAGAATTAAATCAAATCAAGACGAAAGATAAAGTATCTATCCATCTTTCAAATTTTGCTTTAGCAATTTTAGAGCGGAATGAATATTCATTTCCTCCACTATCAAATTATCATGTAAATAGAATTCTTCGACAAGTTGCAACTATTGCAGAGTTGGACAGGGTTGTTTCTAAACTAATGATTTCGGGAAAAGACAGTTGGGAAGTAGAAAAACCGTTAAAGGATGCTATTTCGTTCCATGTAGGCAGGAAATCCTATGTGACTATCAGTTTAAAACGTGGAGTCAGACATGAAACGCTAATGCGACAGACAGGACATAAAAAACTGGAAACATTACAAAAGTACATTTCGGTTAGTGGTGCTATGAAGGTGGAGGAATTGAACAAAGCGTGGAACACAGAATAGCCACCACTTAGAAAAATATCCTAAGATATTCAGTCCTTGGCAGTCAACACGAAGTGTTGATCCGCCAAGGCAGATACTTTAAGAAGCTATTTTTAAATTTCTTTTTACTTTTATTATATAATCTGGCGAGTCCATAAATGAATTAAGGTCGCTTTCTCTTATTCGTTTTTTATTACAAAAATCTACTGATTTCAGTTTTCCATAGTCAATCCATTTATATACTGTTGCCCTCTGAAAATTTGTTTTTCTACTAACCTCAGCAACCGTTAACAGTTTATCCTCTTTTGCAGGTAGTCCTTTTACCAATTCTCTCAATTTTAATTCAATAGTTGATTCTACTGCGGACACAACCCTACCAAGCAAATGTTCGAAGACATCATCGTCAACATTTATGGTAACTTGTATCTGCATTTAAACTTTTTTTTAATAAAATGAAACAATTTTTGGGTAAGAACGTAAACAATAAGTTTTGCCGTTTATATCCCTATACTTTAAACGGATTTATTGCTGAATGTTACAAGAATATTGTGTGTATTTTGAAAAGTTATTAACAAATCAGCCGAAAACGAAACATATACAAATAAATGAGAGTATAATAAGGTTCTTTTGGCTTGAATTCCGTTATACTTTTTTCCATCATGATTTTCGGAGATGCTTATAATAATTGTGCACTTACGTTAAAAATCTTTAACATTTTCTGAAACAGAGCAAAGAGCAAACGGAGTTTATTAGAGCAAGAGTAAAAGCGTTTCTTTTTTTAAATTTTATTGTTGACTATCAATAAATTAATCTTTTTATATTAATAAAGATTTACTTTTTTATAAAACGCTGTTTTATTGTACTATTTACTATTAAATAATATAATAAATGGAAATTACAACAGTCATCAATGGGAAAAGGTATTATACAATTAGTCAGGCATATCAAACTTATGGTGATAATCTTGAAGGAAAAACATCATTTAATACTTTTTATAAAAAATTTATTAAATATAAGAGCGGTAATTTAATACAAGGAAAAAAGCATAAAGCACTTAATTATTATTCCGAGTCTGTTATTGAAGAATTTTTGCAGGATTATACATTGATAGTAAAATACAGTACCCCCCTCACTTCTCAATGGATAATTTTTAATGCTAAAATTTGATAAACTAAAACTTGCGTATAATGAAACAGTGACTGAATTAAACGGGAAAAGATTTAATACATTAATTCACTCCGAAAATATTCACCAGTGGGAGTATAAAGTAAAAAAGGAAAATTATAATAATGTAGTTGT
>JANPGA010000076.1:0-5567 GCA_031423735.1 Bacteroidota bacterium
GGTAAAAAACCCCAAACCATTCCGCCGTATAAGAAAACTACTAGTAATGATAATGCCATTAATTGTCTTTCTTTCCTTAAAATACCACTTATCAATAAAAAGAAAGCCATACCATAAACAACCCCACTCGCGCCAATATGCCACGATTCTCTTCCTCCAAGCCAAAGCCAAGTACCTTGTAATAGCCAAATGAATACAAATATTTTTTTATAAAGATCCTTGTAAAAGAAAATCATGCTTGCTCCAAGAATTACTAAAGGTATCGAGTTCGAGAATATATGGGTTAAGTCGGCATGAATAAATGGCATTGTTAAAATACCTCTTAGTGAATCAATGTCGCGAGGGAAAATTCCATATTCATACAACGAAATACCTTCACGAATTTCATAGCCTTTTACAAGCCACATCATTCCTACAAGAATAAATGGAGGTATAAAACACTTTAAAAGATTTTTTTCTTCAGCACGCATAATTATCGCAAAGGTAAGCAAGAAAAAAGGTAGAAGAATGAAACTAATGCCTACATCTTTAAAATCTTTTTCACAAACCTTTTGCCTGAGTCCAGTTTTATGGATACAAAATAAATTCCGTCAGTTAAAATAGAAGTATTGACAAAAATTTTATAGCCATTTATTGAATAATTTGGTTTTATGATTTTACCTTGATCATCATACAACTCAAAAATAAAATCATTGCTGTGTAATCCACTAATTGTAATTGTAAAATGATCAATAAATGGATTAGGATAAATTAAAATTTCATTTTCATTATTTAATTCATAAGAACCAATAGTTGTAAAACATTTATCGAATAATTGCTGCATTTCAATTGCTGATTGTTTTAGAATTGCTACTGAAGCTAGTGGTCCTCCTGAATCTGCTTGTGCCCACACTACAGCATCAGTTACATAATTTATTTCACCTGGCAACATTTTAAAAGGACCAGAAGAGGTAAGAAACCTCATATCGTCTGGTTGGATATTTGCAATGGGCATTGTCCAGTCGGTTGTAAATGCTGGATCCGAAGTGCCAGGGTACATATAATTACATGGAATTCCTGTATTGCCATTATTAAAAAAATATCCGTCTCCACCATAAGTTATTTGTTGATTATTCATCCATTCACCTGCTAAGTAACTGTAATAGTCATCCATAAAAGTAGGGTTTCCAATTGGCAGTCCATTTATACTTGTATAGTAAATAAATTTCGACATTATATAATCTTCATTTATTTCATCAATTAGATTGTTTTTATTATTATCAATACCATCTAAAGTGTCAACTAACGGACCATTTAAAAATACAATCCCAACTGCTGGTGGCTTGGTGCCATATACAGCATCTGTAAGTCTGCCATTATAGGTAAATCCTAAATTAAGACCAACATCGCAGCCCACATAATCATCCGCGGCACCACCTAAATCTGCATCATTCCAAACACCAAAATAAGTTTGTGAATAAGTTTCGTTGGAACGATTTATAATTTCATAATTGTAAAAGGTTGTATTGTTTAAGTTTATATTAGAAGATGAAAAGGCATAAGCTTGTGCTCTAATTTCTAAACCCATTGGTAATGCATTTGTTTCTGTTTTTATATTTCCTATATCGTTAAACACCCACCATATATTTTGATCGCCAAACAAATTACCATTGCAATTAAAGGTATTTGTTGATGTATTGATTGGAAAATTATTACTTAAATTAAAATTCGGATAATCACCATCTGTATAGTTATATAAACCATCATTATTTGCATCAAAAAAAGGTGCTAGGTTTGGTAGTTCATTATTTGCTACATCACCATTACCAGGCCATGATATCATATCAGAGGTAGGACTTCCGCCTTGAACAAAATTTTGCACATCAATTTTATTAATTACCCAAAAGCGATCAAATAGATTGCAACGTGAAGTATCGATATTGCCTGTAGAATTCGTTGAAGTTTTACTTATTGGTCCAGCCCAAAAATCGTTGGCTCCAGTTTGACGATAAGTTTGTGCTGCTACTCTTATTTGGCCTCCGCCATCAACACCTCCAATCCAAATAGAACCTGCATAAATACAGGTCTTGCCACTTCCTTTTGGTACTTCATAAATACCTGTTGAGTTGTCGTTTGGATCCCACCATAAATCACCACCATTTAAAATTCTTGCTCTTACATTATTTATAGCTAAATCAACTTGAGCTTGGGTTCTTATGCAAAATGTACCATTGATTGTTGATTTATTTATTTGTCCGAAAGTGGAGAACATTGAAAATAGAAAGAATAACAGACAAATCCTTTTCATACCATTAAGACTAATATTGATGAAAGGTTGGAATTTAATTCGACAATTCCAAGAATTAGTTTCAATTTCATTTTTAGAACAGATAATTTTCGCAACTGTACAGCAAAAAAAAGGGGGCTCCAATGGAGCCCCAGAAAAACTTATCACCTATAATTTAACGATTTTCTTCGAGTAACTTTTTCCGTTTCGCAATTTAACTGAAACAATATAGGTTCCCGCTTTCAAATTTTTATCAGTAATTGAAATTGTATTATCCTTTTGGGAATATTGTGGAGTAATCACTCTTCCACTCATGTCGAATAATGTCATTTCAAATTGGTTGTTATTTAATTCAGGAATAACAATATTTACATTATCATTAAATGGATTTGGAAAACATTTTATTTCTTGATTATTTGTTAGTTCATTTAGAGCAGTTACTGTAAAACAATTATCATAAAGAGCTTGAACATCAATGGAAGCTTGCTTTAATAAAGCAACTGATGCTAATGGACCTCCTGAAGTATCTTGTGCCCAAACAGTAGCATTAGTTAGATAAGTTACTTCTCCAGGTAACATTGTAAATGATCCAGCGGATAAAACAAAACGCATATCGTTTGGTTGAAATCCTGCAGTTGCCATAGTCCAATCCGTACTATATGCTGGATCAGAAGTGCCTGGAAACATATAGTTGCAAGCGTTACTAGTTCCACCAACACCACTTCCTCTTCCATCTCCACCATAGGTAATTCCAAGGCCATCAAGCCATTTTCCACACAAGTATTCATAGAAATCATCAAAGGTTGCTGGATTTCCATAGGGTGTACCATTTATATTCACATAATACATAAATTTTGACATTGAATAATCTTCATTAAATTCATCAATAATATTATTATGATTATTATCGATTCCATCAAGTGTATCAACTATTGGTCCTTGTAAAAAATCAATACCAATTGCAGGTGGATGTGAGCCATATACGTTATCTGCAGGTAATCCATTATAAGCATAACCTAAGCCTAGGCCAATATCACATCCAACATAATCATCTGACGGATTTCCTAAATCGACATCACACCAAACTCCAGTATACATTTGTGAATAAGTTTCATTCGACCTGTTGATTATTTCATATTTATAAAAAGTAGCATTATTTATACTAGTATTAGTAGAAGAATATGCAAAGGCTTGAGCTCTTACTTCTATACCGAATGCCGCACTATTTGTTCCGGTTTTAGTATTGCCTATATCATTAAATACCCACCATATTGTTTGATCACCATATAAATAATTATTGCAATTTCCTGTTCCAGTTCCACCTCCTAAATTAAAATAAGGATAATCTCCAGCTAAATAATCATAAATTCCATCATTATTGGCATCAAAAAAGGGCGCAAGATTGGCTAGTTCATTATTTGAAACATCTCCATTGCCAGGCCACGAAATTATATCAGCAGTAGCAGGTCCACCTGCAACAAAGTTCTGTACATCGGAACGATAAACACTCCAAAATCGATCAAAATAATTGCAACGTTGTTTGGTTATGTTTAATGTTCCTGAATTATTGCTAATTGGTCCTGCCCAAAAATCATTAGCTCCCGTTTGTCTGTAAGTTTGAGCTGCAACTTTTAATTGACCGCTTGCATCTATTCCACCTATCCAAAATGAACCAGCATAAATACTGTTTTTACCACTTCCTTTAGGGACTTCATAAACTCCAGTTGTAGGGTCAGTAGGATCCCACCATAAGTCTCCACCAACAAGAAGTCTTGCTCTTACATTATTCACTGCTAAATCAATTTGAGCAGTTGTAGGAGGGCAGGTTCCAATTGCCGATGCCACTTTTTGTGCCGATATCGTTAAACTTATCAATACAAGTAAAACGAATGTGGAGTAGATTTTTTTCATAGCTAAATAATTATTTTCAGAATGATCTATTTCGATGAATACAAATCTATGTTATGAATTAATGCAAGTCAATTCTAAAATATTGTAAAATATACAGGTCTGACGGAAGAATTTTTAGTGGTTTCTTAATTTATTCCTAGCAAAAATCGTTACTTAGCTTTTATACCTACTTTTGAGCATCAAATAATTTTAGTCGTTTTACGAATGCAAACATTAAAAATTAAACGTCATTTTACTGGTCACCAAGGATCAGTTTATGCATTGGAAATAAGTGCAAATAAATCCCAATTTTATTCAGCAGGAAGTGATCGAATTGTTGCTTTGTGGGATGCCAATGACGCAGAAGATGGTCGGTTAATTGCAAAGGCAACTGATGTGATATATGCATTACGTTATGTGCCTGAAAGTAATCATTTATTAATAGGCCAAGGTAAAGGAGAAGTGCATGTAATTAATTTAGCAACAAATAAAGAAGAACGATTAATACAATTATTTACTTCGCCAGTTTTTGAAATTGCATATCTAAAAGAACATCAACTACTTTTTATTTTATCAAGCGAAGGCGAATGTTGTATTTTAAATGCGAATGATTATTCATTGATTAAACGAATAAAAATATCATCAGGTAAATTACGAAGTATAGCATTTAATTTATCGCAAGGAATTGCTGTTATCGGTTGCGGTGAAGGCTATATTCAATTGCTAAGTATTCCTGATTTAAAATTATTAGATCGTATTCAACTTCACGAACCTGGATTTTCTGTGAACGCTGTGTGTTATTCTCCAGATTTGAAATATCTATTAACGGGTTCTCGCGATGCTCATCTGAAAATTATTGATTCGTTTACAATGAAAGTTCTTCAAAGTATTCCAGCACACAATTACGCCATTTACGATATTGCCTATCATAAATCAGGTGATTTTTTTGCTACCGCTAGTCGTGATAAAACTGTAAAAATCTGGAATGCATCTTCGTTTACTGTTGAGCAACGATTGGAAAACACTGAAAAGGAAGGACATCGGCACTCTATAAACAAAGTGTTATGGCTACCCGATAGCGATTTGCTTTTATCTGCTGGTGATGATCGCTCAATCCTTGCGTGGGAATTTCAAAAGGAAGCAATGCTTTGATTATATTTGTGCTATGCGCGACATGCATCTAAATCCCGAAAAGGATAAACTTAGCCCTGCTGAAAAGGAAATTGAAAAGGCATTACGCCCGATCGAATTTACCGACTTTACTGGACAAGAAAAAGTAGTTGAGAATCTTAAAATATTTGTGAAAGCTGCTGCTCAACGTGGAGAAGCTCTCGATCATGTTTTGTTGCATGGTCCTCCCGGATTAGGTAAAACAACTTTAGCACATATCATCACCAATGAGTTAGGAAGT
>JANPGA010000077.1:0-1923 GCA_031423735.1 Bacteroidota bacterium
CCCATCTATCAAAAATATATAAATCATATTTGTACTAAATCTAAACCAAAAAAATCATTTTTGTTTCCTGAAAAAATTAGTAAAGGAAGAAACAATTTTAACCACCAATTTTTTATTCTGATTACAACATGAAAAAAGTTAGACTTGAAATCCTTTAAAGAGGAGTGCCGAATTAGAAATGTAATATCCATTTCTAATTCGGCACTCTTCCTAATATATAAGACTTAATTTAATCCCAACGACTTCAAAAATGCTTCGGAGTTTGGCTCTCTACCTAAAAATTTACGAAGCAAATCAATCTCTTCTTCTGTAGAACCTCTTTCAAGAATGGTTTTACGATAACGAATTCCCGTTTTTGAATCCATCACTCCATTTTTTTGAAACACAGAAAACATATCTTGAGCAAAAACCTTTGACCATAAATATCCATAATAATTAGCCCCGTAACCATTTAAATGACCAAAACTGCAAATAAAGTTAGATCCCACAGGATATGGCATTTGATTCAAAGCAAATAAATCTTCAGCAATTTTTGATACTCCTTCTTTCTTCGTTAAAGAGTAATTATCTTCATAGGTAAAATCGATGGTGCCTAAATACGTTTGACGAATCCAATAGTTTCCCGAATTAACTAGTTGCGCTTGCTTCATTTTATTAAATAATGATTCAGGTAAAATCGCTCCAGTTTTATAATTTTTTGCAAATAACTTTAATGATTCATATTCCCAACACCAGTTTTCAAGAAATTGTGATGGAGCTTCAACAAAATCACCTTTCACATTAAATGGGCCTTGAGCTACTAGTGCTGACCGTCCTAACATTGAATGCACCAAATGACCAAACTCGTGAAATAATGTAATTACATCGCTGTGGTTAAGTAATGAAGGGCTTGCTTCTGTTCCTTCAGGGAAATTACATATCAAAGCAGAGACTGGAAGAAACTCTAACCCTTCAGAAATTCTATATTGACTAATAGGAGAACATTCGAAATGCGTGTATTTATTCTGACGTGGGAATAAATCGAAATAAAACGTTCCAACTTTTGCATTGTCTTTATACAATTCGAACGTACGCACTTTTGAATACCATATAGGAATGTTTTTAGTTTCCTTAATTTGAATATTAAATAAATTCTGATATACTATGAACATTCCCGAAATAGTATTATTTAGTTCGAAATACTCTTTTACTTCATCAGTATTCAATTTGTATTTAGAATCCAAAAGTTTTTTGGTATAATAAGAAATATCCCATGCAAAGATTGAATCTTTCGTGTTTGGGTTCAATTGTTTTTTAATGCTTTTTAATTCATCTAAATTCTTTGTAACTAAAGGTGATAATTTTGCTTGTAAGTCTTTTTCAAATGCCCAAACTGCAGCAGGAGTTTTCGCCATCTTATCTGTTAATGCATATTCTGCATAACTTTTATATCCTAATTGTAGTGCCAACATATTTCGGAAAAATAACAAGCTATCCAATACAGTAATGTTTTGTGGAAATGCACGGTTGTTATAATGATTGTACATAGTACGTCGTGCAAAATCGCTATCAGCATATTGTCCAATTTTTATTGAGTTTGGTCCGTTTACATAAACCATATATTTTCCATTAGCACGTTTCCATCCAACAATATCTTCCGTTGGAACGCCCTTTAAATCTGCTTCAGTAAATTCTACACTATCTTTACTCTCAGCAATGTTTTTACTGAATTCACTCCCTAATTCAATGATGCGTTTATTGATTGCCTCAAGCTTTTTTCGTCCATCTGCACCTATTTTCATACCATTCTTTTCGAATGTGGTGATAGTTTCTTTTAGAAATTTGGATTGTTGAGGAGTTAAAGTAATTGGATCTATACTTTGAATTTGATTATTTAAAAATTTTGGTTTAGGCTCGCCCGAATTATTAGAAGAAGTGGCATTG
>JANPGA010000078.1:0-1917 GCA_031423735.1 Bacteroidota bacterium
AACCGATGTTTATTCGTTTCATGTGGATCGCTCTCCGATAGCAACCAATACTTTTTTATGCACCTACTATGGCACGTCGAGTGAACTATTGCCAAATTCACAAGCAGAACAAAAAGTACTTGTTCCCGAAATACGTGATGAACTCAAAAAATTATATCGTGGAGTAGATGAAGAATTCGAAACATTTATAAGTGAAAATTTCTTTGATCTGCACTATCGTGCTAAACCTGATGCAAATCCTATCAGTGCAGGTCATGGTCACTTATGGCGCTTGGCTGTTGATTACCCTGAAAGTAAAGTCTTGCCTTGCATTCATCGTGCACCACTGGAAAATAATGGACAGAATCGGCTCTTGTTGATATGCTAAAAATAGAACAATAAACTACAACATATTGTTTAAACAAACTGTCGCTGGAAAATTTTTTAAAATGACAAACGAAAAAGTGAAATTTATAAACTATTAGTAAGAAAGCAAACGTACCAAAAATTTGCTTTGATTTATCAGGTTATTTTTTTTCGTATTACTGAAGTGAGCATTTTTAGGATTTTGGAATAGCTATTTTTCATCTTCAATTATCTCTAAAAATTTCTTATACAAATTGGAAATATTTTTTTAATCAAAATAGTTAAATCAACTTTTTTTATTTCATTCAAGGAAAAATTTAAAATTTAATTATCTATTCAATTGGTCACTACTTTTTACCATTAGGGTTTACAATGCCAATTTTATTAGTATTCATATTTATAAGCAATATTTATACAACACACATCGATAAAAAAATTAATTACTGGTTAAAGCTCAAACTTTTAAAATATCAGTTTATTGAAGAGCCAATTAGATTGAAGAAAGTTGCAAATAAGTGCAATACATTAATTTCACTCATATTACGTCAACCGCTTGATTCCCGCTCAAAAAAAACGTTCCTTTGCAGAACTGAATATTCTCCAAATAAATAATTAAAACATTGCATTTTAGTATATTACACTATGAAACATACGCCAGTTAAGGTATTATTACAAGCTACTTCGATAGGAAGTACAGCAACTGTGAAAGGTTGGGTACGCACAAAGAGAGGAAATAAAAATGTTGCATTTATCGCAATTAACGATGGAAGTATCATTCATAATTTACAATGTGTGGTGGATCCTACGCAATATGATGAAGAACTTTTAAAAAGAATTGGAACTGGTGCATGCATGAGTGCTACTGGAATTATTGTCGCTTCTCAAGGCTCAGGACAAGCAACAGAAATGCAAGTAACATCATTAGAATTATACGGTGAAGCTGATGCAGAAACGTATCCTTTGCAGAAGAAAGGTCATACATTAGAATTCCTTCGCGAGATCGCTCATTTACGTCCTCGTACCAATACATTTGGCGCAGTTTTACGAGTTCGTCATCACATGGCATTTGCAATTAATAAATTTTTTAACGATCAAGGATTTTTCTATTTACATACTCCTATTATCACTGGTTCAGATGCTGAAGGTGCTGGTGAAATGTTTCGTGTAAGTACATTAAATGCAAAGAATCCTCCCCTTAACGAAGATGGAACTATCAATTACAAAGAAGATTTTTTTGGTAAAGAAACCAACCTTACTGTATCAGGTCAGTTAGAAGGAGAATTAGGTGCAATGGCTCTAGGAAAAATTTACACCTTCGGACCAACATTTCGTGCAGAGAATTCAAATACACCTCGTCACTTAGCTGAATTTTGGATGATTGAACCAGAAGTTGCTTTTAATGAATTAGAAGACAACATGAATCTTGCAGAAGACATGTTAAAATATTTAATTGCCTATGCTCTTGAACATTGTTATGATGATATTGAGTTTTTAAATAATTTATATGATAAAGAATTAATTGGTCGATTACAATCTGTTTTAGCAAATCCATTCAAACGAATGACGTATACA
>JANPGA010000079.1:0-7237 GCA_031423735.1 Bacteroidota bacterium
TTTTACATCTAAAGATCAAAAAAATAAGTTTGAAGCAAACCCACAAAAATATTTACCTCAGTATGGTGGTTATTGTGCCTTTGGTGTATCTGTTGGTGCAAAATTCAGAACTGACCCATATAAGTTTGTTGTTAAGGATGGTAAATATTTTCTATTTTTATATGATCTAGAAGTAGATGCTCAACAACTTTGGTTAGATGGAACGCATGAAAAATTGGTTGCTAAAGCAGATGGCAATTGGATTAAATTAAGTAAGGAACAATAATAGTAAGCCATTAAACAAAATGTAGTTAGTAAAGAAATTTACTAACTACATTTTGTTTAACTTTAAATATGCAAAAACTTTTAAAACAAATACGAAGTTGCGTAGTCTGCAAAAGTTATTTGCCTAATTCTCCAAGGCCAATACTTCAGGCTAGTTCAAAGTCGAAGATTTTAATTATTGGGCAAGCTCCAGGGCAGAAAGTTCAGAACAGCGGGATACCTTGGGACGATTTAAGTGGGAAGGAATTAAGAAGTTGGTTAGGGGTTACTAACTCAAAGTTTTATGACGATAAGATTTTTGCACTAGTACCAATGGGCTTTTGTTATCCTGGCAAAGGAAGTTCTGGTGATTTGCCTCCTCGTCCAGAATGTGCTCCGTTATGGCATTCTTCACTGCTAAATTTAATGCCTGATCTAAAGCTTACTATTCTTATTGGTCAATATTCACAAAAGCAATATTTAGGATTGAATTTCAAGCCAACACTAACAGAGAATGTGAAAAATTTCAAACAATTTTTACCTAAGCTTTTACCTCTCGTTCATCCATCGCCACGAAATAAAATTTGGCAGAAAAAAAATCCATGGTTTGAAGAAGAGGTTGTACCTGAACTTCAAAAAATTGTAAATCAAATTTTATTTTAATTTGGTAAGGCAACCATTACCATTGGTTATAGTCTTACAATAAAAATAATTATGAAAAAGTTATTCTTATTGCTCCTTATCATTACAATTTTAAATTCCTGTAAAAAGGATTGCCATTACCAACCTGACTATTTTATTTTCGGTAGATACTCTAGTTTTTGTATTGACGATTGTTCAAATTTGTTCCTGATGAAAGATGGGAAGATTTATCCAGATAGCATTCAAGGCCTGTCTACAAATTTGCAGTTTTCAAAAGTGCCTTTAACGAGTTCAAAATATACTATTGCATATCCTTTAATTACAAGTTTCCCATCTTTTTTGCAAAATACTCCCAATGTAACTTATGGTTGTCCTGATTGTCTTGATCAAGGATCATATTATATTGAGAAAATGGAGAATGGAGTAAAAAAAACATGGTGGATCGATACTTTTATAGATTCTATACCGGTCCAAATTCGACCATATATTCTTCAAATAGATTCAATAATTAATAAGCTTTAATCTAATTTCAAGATATTTATCATAAAGATAATTTGCTTTAATTTTAGTTCATGAACTAATACCTTCTATTTTTGTTATTATAAACAAATTGATAATTTTTTGTGATCAGTTGGATTGATAAAAATAGAATATGTATTTATGAAGGTAGTATCCTCCTCCGAAGCTGTAAAGATTATTCAATCAAATAATAATGTTTACATTCATACTGCTGCCGCTGCCCCAGGTCAGTTAGTTAATGAGATGGTACTTCGCCATAATGAATTGGAGAATGTAAATTTATATCATATGCATTTGATGTGCGATGCCTCATTTGTACATCCTGAATATCAAAATAGTTTTAATGATCATTCTTTTTTTGTAGGTGAAAATGTTAGGAAAGCGGTACAAGCGGGATTGGCAGATTATATTCCAGTTTTCTTTAGTGAGATTCCAACTTTATTTAGGAAAAAAATTATTCCACTTGATGTGGCAATGATTCAAGTTTCTTCTCCTGATAAGCATGGTTATTGTTCATTAGGAGTTTCAGTGGAAACAAGTATCGCAGCAGTTCAATCTTCAAAATATGTAATTGCTCAAATAAATCCGAATATGCCACGTACCCATGGCGATGGAATTATTCATGTGGATAAAATAGATTTTGCAGTAAATGTAAATGACCCTATTTATGAAAATTCCGTTAATCCTCTTACAGAAATTGAATTGCAAATCGGGAAAAATGTTGCAACATTAATTGAAGATGGTGCCACTTTACAATTAGGAATCGGAGCGATACCGAATGCAGTTTTAAGTTGTTTAAGTCAACATAAAAAGTTAGGAGTTCATACTGAAATGTTTTCTGATGGTGTTATTGATTTATTTAAAAGTGGAGTGATTACTGGAGAAAACAAAAAAAATCATCCAGGTAAAATTGTTTCTGGCTTTGTATTAGGAACAAAGAAATTATATGATTTTATCGATGACAATCCAATGGTTGCGATGTTAGATATTGCATATATAAATAATACAAATGTTATTAGTAAGAATCCTAAAGTTACTGCAATAAATTCGGCAATTGAAGTAGACATGTATGGACAGATTTGTGCAGATTCTATAGGAAGTTTACAATATTCAGGAGTTGGAGGTCAATTGGATTTTATGCGAGGTGCAGCCTTATCTGAAGGTGGAAAACCAATTATAGCTTTACCTTCTATAACTTCAAAGGGAGAATCAAGAATTGTTAATTTTTTAAAACACGGAGCATCTGTTGTTACAACAAGAGCACATGCACATTTTATTGTTACTGAGTATGGAATCGCTGATTTATATGCAAAGAGTTTAAAACAACGTGCAAAGGCATTAATAGCAATTGCGCATCCTAATCATCGTGAAAAATTAGAAATTGAAGCTATTAAAATTCTTGGAAAAATTTAATTCCAATTTGGAGAAGGCATTATGCTCTAATAATATTTTTTGATCGAAGAGTGCTCAGCATTAGTGGTTCATGATCATTTAAATTCTTATACGATTTTACCGAGCACAATACTGCCCAATGATCACCTGCGTCTATCCATTCACTGACTTCCATTTCAATTATTGCAATTGCATCTTCAAGAATATCAAACTCATTCCATTTAATTAGTTTAGCTTTTATTTTACTTATTTTGTTGCTGTTCATTCCAGTTGTTTTTCCAAGAAGTTTTATCAAGTTATATTGCTTTTCTGATAATAGCTGTAATACAAATTTTGGATATAGTTGAACGTTATAAAGGGTGCACGTATTTTTATAGATGCCAACAATAAAATTTTTTGGGTGCATAGAAATTGCCGTAACATAGGTGCAAATGTTCATATTGTTTTTTACTTCATTGTAAGTAGAAATACTATATACTGGAGCATCAATTCTATTCCATGGTTTTTTTCTTGTCATAATAGATGTAGATTAGAGTGGTATTTTTATTTGTAAATCCAAGTAATTGTTTTCACGATCAACAAACAATTTTAAATATGAATTGTTAATGTAATTATGGAAAAACTTAAAGATAAAAATGTACTTGTTGTGGGTGCGACAGGCAGTATTGGAGAACAAACCGTTAAATATCTAACACAATCAGGAGCAATAATTTTTGTAACAAGTCGTGATGTTATAAAACTAGCTGAATTGTCTTTGAAATATGATATACCAACGTCCCGACAATTTATTATGGATATTACTTCAGCTCAAAATATTAATGAAGTCTCTTCTAAAATTCATGAAACGATCCCCTCAATTGATATATTAGTAAATGCTGCTGGAATTGGAATCATTAAGCAATTTGAACAACTCACTGATAATGATTTTAGAAAATCAATTGAAGTAAATCTAATAGGACCATTTCATTTGTTACAAGCATTTCTTCCAAAGATGAAAGAACAAAAGAAAGGTTTAATCATTAATATACCAGGAATTTTAGGTAAAACACCAATGGCTGGTGCAACGGCATATAGTGCTAGTAAATACGGGTTGAATGGAATGATGAAATCACTTAGAGAAGAATTAAAACGAACAGATATTCGAATTACTCAACTTTATTTAGGCGGAGTGGATTCTTCGTTTTGGGATACGATAGATTTACGTGTACAACGGGATAAAATGATACTTGCAGAGGAAGCTGCAAAAGCGATATGGTTTTTATGTCAGCAACCTATTTCTGGTGTAGTTTCAGAAATGGTTATACAGCCGTTTAATCATCAAGTAATTTAAACTGTTTAAGTTTATTTAGAATAATGGTATCATTTAACAGTTTTGATATTGACAGAATAATTGAAATGGCATGGGAAGATAGAACCCCATTTGATGCGATTTTAAAACAATTTGGATTAAATGAATCTAAAGTGATTGGTTTAATGCGAATTGAAATGAAAAGAAGTAGTTTTAAAATGTGGAGAGAAAGAGTGCAAGGAAGAAAGACAAAGCATAGAACTTTAAATTTTATTGAGGACTACAGATTTAAATTCAGTCGTCAGCGATCAATCAGTAATAATAATGTTAGTAAACGATAGGGGTATTAGTATTTCAATTCAACTAATTTCATTTTAGAATTTTTTTTTCAACTCTTTTTAAGGTTCTTGTGGAAATTTTGGCGTAATTCGTTCAAATGAACCCATACTTAGAAATTACCCTTAGAACTTGTGCCGTTTACCTTTTTATAATTGGAGCAATAAGGCTATTTGGTAAAACAGAACTTGCACAACTATCAGTAACCGATTTAGTATTTATATTATTGATTAGTAATTCAGTTCAAAATGCAATGGTTGGACCTGATAGCAGTTTATCAGGAGGGTTGATTGCTGCTGGAAGTTTGTTCGTTTTAAACACAGTAATTAAGCGTCTGACTTTTGGTAACAAAAAGATCAACAAATTTTTGCAAGGAGAGCCAATTATGTTGATCCACAATGGGATTATTTTGACAGAACATCTTAAGCACGTTCGAATTACACGAGAAGAGTTAGATGCTGCTATCCGAGAACATGGTGTGAGTGATGTATCTCATGTGAATTTGGCGGTACTTGAAGCTGACGGGAATATTTCTATTTTATCAAATGATTTTCAAAAACAAAGTGTTAGAAGAAGAAGGGCACATAAAGCTTTTCAAAAACAGAATTAAACTTTTAATAGTCGCGATTTATTGATCAGGTAAACGAACGTCATCATTAACAATAAAGGCAGTTGAATAGCGATCTCCGAGTTTTTTTAGAAATCCTTGAGCTTCAAGTCGAGTACGAAAATCACCAACTCTTACCTTAAAATTTGGCTGATGGTACACCAAATAAGCTGCAGTTTGTGGAAATGCACTATTAAAATCAACTTTCAACTCTTGTGCTTTAGCTCTTTCTGATCCAAAATAAATTTGAATCCGATACCCCAACATCGTCATTTTAGAGGAACAAATCTTTTTATGTCGCTCAACAAGTAGGTTGGAAAGGCTATCTTGTTTTCGAGTTCCTGTATCTTGAGCGTTAATTTTCAAGGGGATAAAACAAAATTCACAAAACAGGAAGATTATTAATATGGGTAACCGCATGGCTCAAAAGTAAAAATCTTAGTAGAATAAGTGTGTTTAATAAGAAGGCTTTTTTTAACAAAATGTCCTTATCAACTTAGATCGAATATAAATTTTACAAATTCTCTTAACTTTTGTGGGTTGGAGTTCTTGTTTATGCTAAATTTGGCGGCTGGAAAAAGGAGTTTTTTTGTCATTAATTGGTAAAATAAACCCTTAATCCACAAACGTCTAAACAATATAATATGTTGCGTTACGTACATAGGTGCCTGAGTTTCACGCTTTTAGCGTTACTCCTGAACGTAATTTCCTTATCGCCAGCAAGTGCTCAACCAAATGGTGAGTCCTTGTTCAAAGCAAATTGTACTTCGTGCCATGTGGTCGGAGACAAGAAGGTAGTTGGTCCGGGTTTAAAAAATGTCCATCAAAGAAGAAGCGAAGAATGGCTTTTGAAGTGGATTAAAAATTCTCAAGCCCTCATTAAATCGGGCGATGCGGATGCTGTTAAACTCTTTGAGGATAACAATAAAACTGTTATGCCAGTTTTTGCTTTGAAGGATGATGAGGTTAAATCAATAATTGCTTACATCAAAACAGAAAGTGAGAAAGCTCCGGCTGCGCCTGTTGCGGCAGTTGGTGCAACTGCTGGTGCTGCTGAAGGTTCAGAACCTACATCTCCACTAGTATATTTATTAATAGCTGTTTGTGTAATTGGATTATATGCAATTTTAAATAAAGTACAAAAAGGGTTAGAGCGTGTAGTTCGTGAACGTGAAGATGAGCCAGAACCAGTTGTATTAAAAGGAAAAGCTGGAACAAAAAATTGGATCCGTGAGCATAAAAAGTTAATAGCTCTTTTAATAATAGTAGGATCTGTTTTTGGAAGCGTTAAAGGTTGGGATGCGCTTTCAGGGATTGGAATCTCTCAAGGATATCAGCCTGATCAGCCAATCAAGTTTTCTCACAAATTACATGCTGGAACAAATAAAATAGATTGCCGTTATTGCCATTCAGGAGCTGAAAAAGCAAAGAATGCTAATATTCCTTCTGCCAACGTATGTATGAATTGTCATAAATATATTCAATCAGGACCACAATACGGAACCGAAGAGATTTCTAAGATTTATAAAGCAATTGATTTTGATCCTGCGAAAAGTACATTCGGAACCAATCAAAAGCCTATTCAATGGGTGCGAATTCATAACTTGCCAGATTTAGCTTATTTCAATCACGCTCAACACGTTAAGATTGGTAAAGTGGAATGTCAAACATGTCATGGTCCAGTTCAAGAAATGGAAGAAGTTCAGCAGTACTCACCTCTTACTATGGGATGGTGTATCAATTGTCATCGCCAAACAGAAGTTAAAATGGAAGGTAATGGCTATTATACTAAGCTTCATGCTGATTTAACTAAAAAATATGGCCCACAAGCTAAACTTACGGTTGATAAAATCGGTGGTTTGGAATGTGCCCGTTGTCATTATTAATTGAAGGAAGTAATTCCTAGTCTGATCATTAACGTATCAACATTCATTTGCCATAATAATTAGTATGGAAAAAAAATATTGGAAAGGTGTCGAAGAACTGAATAACAGTCCTGAATTTACACGCCTTCGCGACAACGAGTTCTTCGAAAATTTGCCGATTGATGGAGTGCTTCAAAACAAGGCAGCTTCAACATCTTCAACTTCTCGTCGTGACTTTTTAAAGTTTCTTGGCTTTGGTGTAGCAGCAGCTTCACTTGCAGCTTGTGAAGCACCGGTAAAAAAAGCAATTCCTTATGTTGTAAAACCTGAGGAAATAACTTACGG
>JANPGA010000080.1:0-18268 GCA_031423735.1 Bacteroidota bacterium
TTTAGAAATTATAGGTGAAGCAACTAAACGGTTACTTGAAATAGAATGAAATTTCAATTTCGCATTCATGGGCAATTATAAATACTCAAAACAAAATCTCGCACGGCTATGACGAAATTGAAAACACACAAACTTGGGGCATTATCATAAACTACCTCCCAGCCCTAAAAAGTGAAATTGAAGTTTTATTGTCGAAATAATCATTTACAATTCTTAAAACCGAATTCCTTATTAAAATATATCGAATTGAAAGAACTACCTGTAGTGATGATGGTAATGGATGCTGGGTTAGATTGATGAAATTATTTACTGTTCACTATTACAATTTGTTAAAAACTTACTCGAATTAACAAATCTAATAGATTTAAAGAATTCAACTCGAGAAACAATAATTTATTTATAAAAGTAATCCCGATTAAAAATAATCTAATGCAAAATTAATTCCATAGCAACAAACCACCAAAATCTTGGTGCAAGTATTTGCAAGTACGAAGGCTGCAATTACTTAGGCTTCAAATTTTTATCCTCACAGCCAAATTGAAAACTCTTCCATCAAGCGGGGCGTACACTTGTCGGAAAGTTGGGTTGATAGTTGGTGGGATTACAATATTTTCAAATCGCGTCTGGCGCTGGTCAAAAATGTTTTCGCTATTTGCAATGATGGAAATATTTTTGAAATTTTTTTGCACCATCAAACCAATTATCAGATACGGCTTTGTTTTTGTGTCTTCATCACGAAACATTGTTGAAGTGTAAAATCCTTCCAAGCCAATTGAAAAATTTTCTTCTTTCTCATAAACTACTGTCGTTACTAATTTGTGTTGAGGTGTGAGTGGAACAAAATTTTCAGATGGAAAATATTTTCTTCTTGCATCTACGAAAGTGTAACCACAAAATATTTTCAAGTCCTTCCATCGCAAGCGAATACTGCTTTCAAAACCTGTAGTCAAAATCGGTTGGTCTTTGTTTACAAAGTTGAAAGTATCAAGCACAAGCGGATTATTTATTTGTGTTGCGAAAAAACTATGGTTGAATGAAATGAAAGTTTCATCACCAAAAAAAGTTTTGTAGTTGAAATCAAAATTTGCTCCGACAGATTTTTCGGCTATGATATTTTTTGAAAGCGGCTGAATGCTGTTGATGCCTTCTTCTTCAGATGCAGTTGAAAATATACTAGGTACTTTGTAACCGAAACCTGCACCTGCTCTGGCATAAAAACTTTTTGTGAATTTATACATCATGCTTAATCGTGGCAACACAAAAAAACCAAATTGATTTTGATAGTCGGTACGCAGTCCTGCTTGCATCACAAATTTTTCTGTTGGCTTCCAATCATCTTGCAGAAAAATTCCTGTTGTGAAATAATTATAATTGCGTTGCAAGTGACTTATGCTACTATCTTCGGAAAATTTTTCTGTCGTGAAATTTATTCCTGAAACGTATTGATGTTTTGCAAACTGAAAATTAAAAGCGGCTTCGGTGTAACTGCTGATTTGTTTTCCGCTGAATGAAGTTGTGTTTTCGTTTTGCGTCCTATCAAAATATGAAACACTGTTTTTTATTGTCAAAGATTTTACTTTTGAAAATGTTTTATCAAATTTCAGTTGCGATGAAATTCTGCTAGATAAATTTTCTTCAAAGAATTTATGCAGTGTGTCAGTTTCATTTTTCAAAACTTGCATGTCACCTCCTTTGCGGTTGTCATAAGTTCCGCTCAAGCCAAAACGCAAAGTGGTTGATCGATTGAAGTAATAATAAAATGTCGGGGCTAGATTTACTGTAAGTGTTTTCGGCAAATCGGAAAAGCCGTCTTTGTTAACATCAAATTGTTTTTGAAAATTATTTGCAGCGAGAAAACTGAACCCAAATTTTTTCCATCGCTGTGAAAAATATCCATTCATATCTGTTCCTAAAAGTGAAGTTTGATTGAGAAGAAAAGTCAATTCTCGTTTTTGTTGCGGTTGTTTTGAAATCAAATTAATAATTCCTGCTATCGCATCACTACCGTAAAGCGAACTTGATGAACCTTTGATAACTTCCACTTGCTTGAGGTCAAGGGGTGGAATTTGCATGATGCTCAACCCTTGAGCAAAGCCGCTATAAAGCGGAAAGCCGTCTTTGAGAATTTGTGTGTATTTGCCGTCAAGTCCCTGCAAATGGATGCTCATATTTCCATTTACGGCTGAAGTTTGTTGCGATTGTATTCCTGTTCCTTCACTCAATAACATTGAAATGTTACTCGGTTTCATACTTAATTTTTCGTTGAGTTCATCTCCGCCAATCACTTCAACACGAATAGGAATTTCTTCAATCCGTGAATTTGTTCTTGTGGTTTGCACAACCACTTCATCCAATTCACTTGCATTTGATTTCATTTCTATTTCAAAAATTTGATTGGGATTTGCAAGTGGAAACTGAATATTTTTTTTCAATTCTTCGTAACCAATGTAACGAAAATGAATTTGAAATTTTCCGTCAGGAATATTTTTGATTGTAATGAAACCTGCGGTGTCAGTACTTGCACCAAGTTGTAAACTGTCTATGGATATTGTTGCTGCGAATAAAGATTGTTTGTTTTCTGCATCAATCACTTTTGCTTTGAAAGTGTTTTGCGCAAATGAGACGCTGGCGATAGCCATCGCCATTATTAATAAAATTATGTTCTTCATTACTTTTTTTGAAATTGATTTTGATGAATTGAAAAAAGAATTTCGTTCTGATACTTCGGAATGAAACAATGCAATTCAAAAAATCAAATCAGTAATGAACGTTGCCGCAGAAATATTTTGTCGGGAAGTGAAGGTTCTTTGAGAGAAGTAAAGTATTGTATTTGTGAAAAATTGTGGTAATGAAAATTTATTTCAGAAAACACAAAATACTGAATGATAATTTTAGAAAGATGAAAACTGAAATCTATTGTTAATTTGCAATCAGAAATATATGTGTGGTTTTCCTTTCCGTAATTCTGTTTCATCTCTTGGTGATCAAACTCACAAGCAGAAGCTATGTAAGTAAATCCAACAAGTAGAAATAGGATTTTAAGGAATTTAAATTTCATTGTTGCAAATATAATAAACTTAAGTTCAACGAGATAAATCTTGTACTTTAAACTTTAAACGGCCACTATTTTGTACTTTTTATTAATAATTCTACCAATTGTTTCAGTAAATAAAATTTCAAGTTTTTGAGCTATTATCGAGCTTTAATATTGTCCAAAATTAAAGTATCATTGGGCGTTTCTAAAGCTAATGCACATTTTTTAAAACTATCTATTTTGCAGTTCAAGAATTCGTTGCCAATTATTGTAAGAAACAGTTTAAATATTAACCATAAATTTATCCCAGAAACTCTTATAACTCATTTAAAATAAACAATCAAAATCCCAATAACCATCTCCCGTAATCCGTAATTTATTTATTACAGCACAATACCGGAATCCCAGCGGCATTTGTTAAAAAATTTTCTTTATCCGTTCTTCCAATATATGCATCTTCCATCGGCACATCCGACATTAAAGAAATAATATCAAATTTATTTTCTTCTGCATAGTTAATCGTTTGACGAGCATAACCAACCGAAATTACTTTACTATCTTCTTTAACTTCACTAAAACGATTGTTTGATGTTTGGAAAAACTCTTTAGCATCTTTCATGTTTTTTAATAGCGCAGGATCAGGAGCAATTAACGGACGTTCAATTTCATATTGAACAATATCAGCATCAAAAATTCCTGCCATCATTGCAGTTTGAGCTGTTTTTATTGCATACGATTTATGCGGACCAACTGGAAATAATATTTTCTTAATTCCCGATGTATTTACTTTAGTATTTTCTTGAACTACTAAACACGGAAATGGAATCGACTGCACTAATTTTAAAATGTGTGCACCAAAAAGATTTTGCTTAATTCCTTTTACACCATGTGTTCCAACAACAACTAACATTGGATCAATACGAACCAATTCAGCTGCTGCATTATGCATTAATTCACCTGTGGAAATATTAGTTTCGAAGTTAGTTTCTTCACCCATCACATTCGCAGTAAATAAAGAAAGATCTTTTTCTACTTCGTTAAGATTATCATTCTTTGTTACAAAATGTAAGGCTACAATTTTTGCATTAGCGTGCTTCGCAATAACTTTTGCTTGCTCAATGGCAACTTTACAGCCGTCGGTAAAATCAATGAGTACAACAATTCGATTCATAATTTTTATTTATAGTCAAAGTTAATTCTTAATAACTGCTTGGCAAATTTTAATACAATTATTTATAGTCGCTTACTAAACTCAGATTTCACATCTTGCAATGCAGGAAATAAATAATGAGCCCCTTTAATTACGGGTTCATATAAATATGATTCCGACTTAGTTTTAGCACTTATAATCCCCATCCGAGCATCCATTGGTCTAAAAAGAGATAGTAACACGCTTACTGCCAAACAAAATTTAATACACCCAAAAACAGCACCTAATACCTGATTTATAGGAGTAAGGGAAGAAATTTTAATGATTTTTTCTAAAAATTTAGCAAGCAAAATCATCACGATTATTACCCCAATAAAAACCAGAAAAAAGGTTAAATAGGGTAAAGCTGAATTGCTACCATGGATATAAGTCCCTACTAAATGCTCAAATAAGCTCGAAAATTTAAAGGCAAGATAAAAGCCAAGTATCATCCCAATAATCATCGCAACTTCAAAAATCAATCCTCTTTGCCACCCTTTATAGGCTCCCCATAATAGAGGAATAGCGATAATAACGTCAAGATAATTCATAATTTTCAATTCAGAATGCAAAATGCAGAATTCAGAATTAGGCAAAGCTACTATTTTAACATTCAATTCTGAATTCTGCATTCTACATTCTGAATTAGATCTTACCTTTGCACCATGTTACACCTACGAAATATTGAAGAGCTGAAGAAAGATTGGGATCTGCTTTTAGATAAAATAAATGATCATTTTGATGCAGAAGTGGATCTTCAAGGGTTGTTGTTCCTTATTGGTATTCAGGAGTTAGGTCAGGGAACGAAAAAGTTTGCGAAACACGAAAAACAGGATTTAATGCATATTGCTACCTGCAAACTATTGAGTTTGTATGGGTTCTACAATTTGGAAGGTGTTGATGAAGAAGGCTGGCCGCACTGGAAGCTGGTTCAACAATTACCCCGAATGAACCTAGGAGAGCAAGATTATTTATTGAAACAATCAGCTATTGAGTATTTTAGAGAACAAGGGATTTTTGTTGAGGAATCATCAAAAAAATAATCCCGTTTTTAAAAACTATTTGATAATCACTGTTTTCCTTACAGTTTCCGATTGTTCTAGACGGATATAATCTTTAGCAGTTTGAAGATCTTTTGTTACTTCAACGTTCAAAACTGCCTCTAATCTAATTTCAAAATTAACGTCACCATTACCTGCTGTTACGCCTTCGGCCAAGATATCGGCACGAACTCCAGTGGTTGGATTGATCACACTATCTTGCCTTAAAACCACTCTTGCGCCAGCAACTGGTAAGCCTAGAGTATCTTGAACGGAAATTACCGCTTGACAAGAAGATGTTTTCTTACAGGAAGATGCAACGAAAACTGCTGTAATTGAGAGGATAAGGATTGTGGTGCGTAACATGTTGTAGAATGTGTAGGACTATATACGATTATGAAATAATTTTGTTCAAATTTAACTATCATTGCAAAATAAAGCAGATTAAATTCTATCTGACTATTACACTCCAAAGTTAACGAATTCTATAAAATGAAAAACGGTATCCTAATTTGTCTGGTCATGTTGATGGTTTTTAACCTCAGCTCAGCTCAAAACAACAAGAAAAAAATGGAAAAAGAAACAGTTGTAGCCATTACTACAGAGTATGGTGTGATGAAAATTCAACTTTATAATCAAACGCCAAAGCATCGCGACAATTTTATTAAATTGGCTAAAGAAGGTACTTTAGACGGTACACTTTTTCATCGTGTGATCAAAGGATTTATGATTCAAGGTGGTGATCCGAACTCAAAAACGGCAAAACCAGGCCAAATGTTAGGAAACGGTGATGTTGGATATACAATTCCAGCAGAATTTGTTGATTCATTAAATCACACTAAAGGTGCTTTATCAGCTGCAAGAACTGAAAACCCTGAAAAAGCGTCTAGCGGATGTCAGTTTTATATCGTTCAAGGAAAACCATCTACAGATGCTGAATTAAACAGTCTTGAATCTCGTTTGGGAATTAAATACACTGCTGCTAATCGTGAAGCATATAAAACTGTTGGCGGAACAGCCTTTTTAGATATGAACTATACTGTTTTTGGTCATGTTGTTGAAGGTTTAGATATCCTTGATAAAATTGCTAATGAGCCAACAGCTCCTGGCGATCGTCCGTTAAAGGATATCAAAATGACAGTTAAAGTCATAGAATAAATTTAACAATTCTTCTTCATTACACCATTTCCTAAACAGGAAACCATCCTTTATTAAAACTAATCCATGTTCGAAGTAGTTCGTTCATATATAGCGGAAGCAAAAAATTTTCAACCTTCAACTAAAGAAGAGTTGGAACAATTCCGTTTGCGATTTATTTCAAAAAAAGGATTACTTGGTGATTTGTTTTCCAAACTAAAAGAGGTTGCGGCAGAAGAAAGAAAAGAGTTTGGATTATTAGTAAACGAACTGAAACAAGCAGCAGAGGGAAAGGTTCTTGAATTTAAAGATGCATTCGAAAATGAAAGTGTAAATAATTTCAAGGATCAAGATTTAACACTACCGGGAGAGCCCATTTCAACAGGTTCATTTCATCCACTTACTTTAGTACGAAAAGAAATTATAAGTATCTTCTCACGGATTGGCTTCAACGTAAGTGATGGACCAGAGATTGAAGATGATTGGCATAATTTCTCAGCATTAAATTTTCCTCCCGAGCATCCAGCACGTGATATGCAGGATACTTTTTTTATTGATTTAAATCCTGATCAACAAGTTTATAACGGACAGCTTGCATTACGTACCCATACTTCATCTATACAGGTGCGTGTGATGGATAAACAAAAGCCACCGATACGAACTATTTGCCCAGGTAGAGTTTATCGCAATGAAGCAATCTCCGCTCGTGCGCATTGTTTCTTTCATCAAGTGGAAGGTTTTTATATTGATGAAAAAGTTTCTTTTGCTGATCTTAAACAAACGCTTCTTTATTTTGCGCAGGAGATGTTTAATGAAGACACAAAAATTCGTTTACGTCCCTCCTATTTTCCATTTACGGAACCTTCTGCAGAGATGGATATATCTTGTCAGATTTGTAAAGGCTCAGGATGTAATGTTTGTAAATACAGCGGATGGGTAGAAATATTAGGATGCGGAATGATTGATCCTGCTGTATTAGAAAATGGTAAAATAGATTCAACTATATATTCCGGATTCGCTTTTGGGATGGGAATAGAAAGAATTACCATGATGAAATATGCAGTAAATGATTTGCGTATTTTTTCAGAAAACGATGTTCGCTTTTTAAGAAATTTTAAGGGAGTTCAATAAAATATTCTTAATTAGTTTTTCGTAGCTTTCCCAATTACACCGTATGATCCTTCACCTTTCAAGATTGAATTATACAACGTTGGATTTCCTAAAACGGTAAACGCTTCTTTCATTATTGGATCGGTACGAAACATTAATTTATAACGGCCTTTGCTAAAATAATATCGTCCAATAATTTCTTGCTCTAACATCAATTTGATTTCTGATTTAAAAGTTAACAAATCATCGTCTTTATTATGAACAAGTTTTTTACCTAAACCAGTTAATTCAGTTGAAACATGATCATAATACTTATCCTTAATAATCGTTTCTTTTAAATCTTTAAATGCTAATTCTGTTTGAGTGGTATAATCATAATTTTTAGCATCTACATAATTCATAAAATCCTTATACTCTTCATCTGTTAATTTAAAATCTTCAGGAGAAGCAATACTTGCTTTTTTAGAACGATAAACAGATGCATAATCAAAAATCAATAATTTATGATACAAACTTTTGGCAATATTACTTGTATCCATTGGTGCAACATATCGATCTGGATAAACAGCGCTTGCATCAAAAACAGTACGACCATTTTTTGTTTTGAACGACTTAATAATTGAGTCTGGTAACTCTTCCATATTACCTTCTAAACCGCGATGTGTATATTGCTTTGTTTGAACACATCGCCCACTTGCAGTGGTATATTTTGCAACAGTAACTTTAAGTTGGCAATTATAACTTAAGGGACGTGTTTGTTGAACCAATCCCTTTCCATAACTACGCTGACCAATTACAACTCCTCTATCAACATCCTGAAAATTTCCTGCTGTAATTTCACTAGCAGACGCTGAATGTTTATCGACCAATACTGCAACACGTATTTGATTATCTAATGGAATTGCTTTTGTAACATATTCATTATTTGATCCACTTAATTTACCTTTTTGAGTTACCATCAATTGATCCTTATCAATAAATAGATTTAAAATACTTACCGACTCTTCCAATAAACCACCACCATTTCCTCTTAAATCAAAAACCAGTGAATTTAATTTAGGATTTTTCTTAAGTTCAACTAATGCATCATGAACTTCATTAAAACAATTTTGTAAAAACTTATCCAACTTAATATAACCGGTACTATCGTTAAGCATTGTATAGTACGGCACATTATTCACTTTGATGTCCTCCCGAACAATTGTTTTTTCAATCATTTGGTTTTCTCCAACACGAGCAATACTTAGTTTAATTGAAGTTCCACTTTGTCCTTTCAATAAATCATCAACCTCTTCTGCCGAAAGTCCTTTTAAAGATTTTCCACTAACTGCAACTATAACATCACCAGCTCTTAAATCAGATTTTTGCGCTGGATATCCTTCAATAACATCATATACAATTACACTATCACCCGTTCTAAATGAGGTAGCACCTATTCCTCCGTATTCCGCACTTACATGTTTAATACGATAATCTTCAATTTCTGATTCAGGATAATAATTGGTGTATGGATCAAGGTTATTTAACATGCCATTGATACCCGTTTTCATTAAGTTGCCCGGATTTACATCATCAACATAATAGTGATTTACCTCTCTATAAACATCTGCAAAAAGTTCTAACTGTTTCCCATACTGAAAAAAATCGTTGCCAAATCCCCAACAAATTACTGAAAAAGGAATTAACATAACGGGAATTAACCACCTGCGATTCATTGATTTTATTTTACCAACCATATTTATCAAAATATTGCCTTTAAGCTGCTCAAAGATAACTATCAGGAGTGAACACTTTATTGAAATTTGAACAGGAAATGAACAAATTATAGTGGATTAATCAACCATTAATTCTAAAGTATATTTAAAACCCCAATCTTATTAAAATATTGTTTCAATTTCTTTAAATACTACGCAAAAAAAATCTCGTTGCTTGCAACGAGATTTAACAAACCTGAACTATAACTAAAACCAATAAATTAATTAAGAGAGAAACCATTTGCTAAACCGTAAGGAGCTAGCGCTAATTTAAGTCGCTGACGAGCAACATGAATACGAATTTTTACTGTCCCTAATGGAACTGATAAAAAAGTTGCAATTTCTTCATACTTATACCCTTGATAACTCATTAGAAATGGTGTTTTTAAGTTCTCCGAAAGAAGATCAATTGCAGCTGTCATTTCCTTCATTACAAGGCTACTTTCGCCATCATTTTTAGTGGTATTACTCGCATAATTGATATAAAACTGATTCTCGGTGTTATCAGTAAAAATATTTCCCTTCACCATTCTGCGATAATTATTTATAAAGATATTCTTCATAATTGTATAGAGCCAACCCTTAAGGTTAGTCCCTTCTTGAAACTTCTCCTTATTTATAAATGCCTTTAACATAGTATCTTGAACTAAATCGTTGGCATCATCTGGATCCTGTGTTAACTTAAGTGCAAATCCCCGAAGTGGTTTATAATTCTCTTTTACTTTGAAATTGAATTCTAATTGTGTCATGATGTTTAAGTTTTAATGTAATAAGTTTAACAAAGATAATGGTAGAATTATTTAAAAACCTAATTATTTTGTTTAATTTATGTAATGTTTCTTTAAACAACATTTAATTCACTGATTATCAATGATTATATTTTATAAATTGACTATTTTAAGCCCATTACAAGGTAAATAGTATTAAAATCCGAGCTACTTTTTTACAATTAATTGCATAATCATTGCATTTTTGTTAAACATATAATAAATTATATTAAACAATAATTTAAAAAATATGTTAGATACATTATAATACTCACAAAATGAAAAACAACCAAAATCACAATTATAAATCACATTCATTTTCAACAAATCCTAATTTGTCATCACAAGAAAACCAATCCATATTGAGTAAAGATGTTTTATCCTTAGATGAAATTCTTCATGCAAGTAATGGCAAATCATCAACACCCTTAAGGTTGGATGCCTTTTCATTAAGCCATGAAGAAAAACAAGAGATAATAAAAAATCACATATTTGGAATTATGTCTACGCTTGGCTTAGATATGAATGATGAAAGTTTAAGTGATACGCCACTCAGAGTTGCAAAAATGTATTTAAATGAAACTTTTAGAGGACTAAATCCAGCCAATGAGCCTGAGGTAACTCTTTTCAATAATAACTATCAATATAATCAAATGTTAGTTGAACGAGATATTACAATCTATTCAACCTGTGAACACCATTTGGTTCCAATTATTGGAAGAGCACATATTGCCTATTATTCAACTGGAAAAGTGATTGGATTATCTAAATTAAATCGAATTGCGGATTATTATGCACGCCGACCACAAGTTCAAGAACGTCTTACAATGCAAATTTCTGATGCATTAAAAAAGGCTCTAGACACTGATGATGTTGCGGTAATAATTGATGCCTCACATATGTGTGTTGCTTCAAGAGGAATACGTGATGTAAATAGTAGTACTACAACCTGTGAATATTCTGGAAAATTTCTAAATTATAATACAAGAAATGAATTCCTTTCTTACTTAAAAAAATAATATTAATTAGAATTTAAAAGATCCAACAACTCTATTAAATCTTTCATAGAATATAAAAAGCGAACATTTTTGGGAAGATGAATATTTGCTTGAAAAATTTGTGGTCCCGAAATTAGAATTGATACTTTTGGAAAATTACTTGACAATTTATTGACTACATGTAAAGGACTTTGATTAGGTAAAGCTGCAGTTAAAACTGTTAAAATAAAGTCAGGATTATAAATTTGATTCACTCCACTTAAATCATCCATAGGCAAATTTACTCCCATATAAATTGTATGATGACCTCGTGATCGAATTAAATAATTCGCAAACAATAATCCTATTTCATGAGGCTCATTGGATGGCAAAAACAAAAGGAACTTCTTAGAAAAAGTATTTAAATTTTTAGGCTGACTATCGCAAGCTGAGAATAATTTTTGACGAATTAAATTTGTAATAAAATGTTCATATGCTGGATTAATTGAACCCGTTTGCCAAAGCATTCCTACTCTTGCAAGAAAAGGAAAAACAATATCTAAAAAAGTACGCTCAAGACCAAACTGCAAAATGTTTGTCCCAAGAATTTTCTCATATGCAATCTCATCCAAACTCAACATAGCGCTTGTTAATGCTTCCACCTGAACTGTATTGTCAGTTGTTTCATTTACAATTTCCATCACATATTGGTCAAGCTCTTTACGTGACATTTTTGTAATCTTAGAAATTTTATGCCCTTGTCGGTTAAGCATTGCTACACTAAGCAGCAGCTTAATGTCTTCATCATCATAAAAGCGAATATTTGTTGCCGTTCTTTTAGGCTGCGGGATGCCATATCTTTGCTCCCAAATACGAAGAGTGTGCGGCTTTATGCCTGTTAATGCTTCTACATCTTTTATTGAGAAATGATTCATATGCTGACTTAGAATTTCTCTCAAAATAAAGAGAAGTTGTTTTTATTGATAATGTTGAACAATTTATTTTGAATAAAGTTTTCGCATAACAACTTTTATCAATTCACGTTGTAATATAACTTCAGCGGCACGTTTAGGGTCGGCGCATCCTGAACGAGGAGGAAGCAAATGCTCTGGAACATCAATGCTGTATAGGAGTGAAGATAGACGATTGGAGTCGGTTTTACACCAAAGCGAAAACAATTCAATTAATTGTTCCAGATAATTATTAAAACTAACAGGTAAGTTTTCATTAAATTTCACTTCATAACCAAATCTATCGAAGTCTTTAATTGTTTGATCAGCCATCATTCTCAAAAAGGCCAAATCATGTCTGTATTTTTCAAGATCTGTTCCTTCCATTTCGTTTAAATTAAGATAACATAATTACAAAAAAAATAATTAGAAAGAACGCAGAAAGAAAAATACAGTTAACTATCAATACATTAATTATTAGTTTAGGTGTTATGATGTGAAAAACTAATTGGTTTATCTACCAAAGCACTAATAAATATAAATTCAAATGTTTGATCTTTACAATAAACATATCCATTTACTTATGCTCCAAAAAGGAAATTCATTTTCATTATTCCTAATACTAATTATTGGGTTAGCAATTAGTAGTTTAAAGCTTTCTGCGCAGGAATATCGACCACATCCATTATTATCCTCTATGTGGCAAGCAGACATTGAATATCTTGCTCCAAGCCAGGTTGAAGATACTACTATAAAAAATGGATTTACAGGAGGATCTTTTAATTACCGTTTCCCAATTTACAAAGGCAAAGACTGGCTTAGTGCAGATGGTGGAAAACCATTTATCGCAGTGCTTGGTCAAGCTGGTACAACAGTACGACAAACAGAAATAAATTTCGTTGAGCCCAACCGATTACTAACTAATCCTAAAGTTAGTATAACAGGCTTAATTGCAACCGGAGCTAGCAGTTTACGTAATTTATTCCTATTGCAAATAAATTCATCATTACCCACCGAAAGCTTTTGGTTTAAACCACAATTTTTACGAATTAATGGAGCTTTGATTTGGAGAAAGCTCTATCACAATAATCGGTTTTGGCATACTCTTGGAATTGTTTATAGTCCGTTAACTGGTCGAGATATTTTGCTTCCTGTAATTGGTGGTGGATATAAGATCAACAAAGAAAATCAAATTCAAATAACGTTGCCTTTTAATGTTGCATATACACATCTATTCAGCAGGAAATTTAGTTTAAGTATTAAGATAAATTCTAATGGATCTTTCAATTACCTTAAACCAGATACACTCCATTTTAATGATCCATTAATTTATCGCCAACGCTATCAAAAGCTAAGTATCTCAGGAAGGTATTATACAGATCGTCATGTAGTTTTAACACCTGAAATTGGCTTAACTGGAAAAGGCAAACTTAGTTTGGATGAAAACAAAAGCACCCAAGCGAGCACTTTCTATTTTAAACTTTCATTGCAAGTGCGTTTTGGTAAACGGCCAGCAGCATCTCCTATTTTAAATTTTGATCCTGGCGACTCAGGATTTGATCCTAATTATCTCTTAGAATAAAACTAAACTTTCATGGATCTGTTTATCCTACCATAAATGAATCAACAAATTAAGATACTTATTGCAGGCGGGACTGGTCTAATTGGTCAAAGGTTAACTACACTTTTGCAACTAGAAGGATTTTCAGTGAGCTATTTAAGCAGAAAAGAAGGAATAACAAATGGAATAAAATGTTTCAAATGGGATCCTACAGCGAATTCAATTGACGTTAATGCATTAGATGGAATTACACATATCATAAATCTTGCTGGAGAATCTATTGCAGGAAACCGATGGACTGATTCTTTCAAAGAAAAAATAATCCAAAGTAGACTTAATGCATCGGCTACTATTTTAAACGCATTAAAAAAAAATCCAAATCAAGTTAAAGCAATTATTGGTTCCTCTGCGATTGGAGTTTATGGTGATCGAAAGGATCAATTATTAACAGAAAATAGTAAAGCAGGGAATGGATTTTTATCAGAAACTGTAGTTAAATGGGAGGCTAGTTATAATGAATTCAAAGTACGTACAGTTCTTTTAAGGTTAGGTATTGTATTATCTAAAGAGGGTGGTGCTTTGGTACCAATGTCAACTCCTATTAAATTTGGAATTGTGCCAATCCTTGGGTCAGGAAATCAATGGATGAGTTGGATACATATTGATGATGTTTGCGGGTTAATAATCCATGCCATTAAAAATGAGAATATGCAAGGCGTTTACAATAGTGTTGCACCAAATCCAGTTACTCATCGTATTTTTATGTTATCCCTACGATCTATCCTTAATAAATTTAGTATTCCTTTTCCAGTGCCATCCTTCCTGTTAAAAATTATGATGGGCGAACAAAAAGCAATCGTAACGGATAGCGTAAATGTTTCTTCCAGAAAATCTGAAGAACTAGGATATGTTTATCAATTTTCTAAATTAAAAATTGCACTAAAAAATATTTATGAGCAGTAAAACTCCCATTTGTATTCATTGGTTTCGTAGAGATTTTCGCTTGGAAGATAACGCATCATTATATCATGCGCTTAAAAGTGGATTGCCAGTATTACCAGTTTTTATTTTCGATAAAACAATATTAGATCAACTTGAAAATCGTTTAGATCATCGAGTTATTTTTATACATCAACAACTTGAGAAAATTAATCAACAACTTCAAACATTAGGAAGTAAGTTACTTGTGAAATTTGGTTTTCCAGAAGACTGTTGGAAAGAAATTCTCTCGGAATATAATGTTCAATCAGTTTATACAAATCATGATTATGAACCATACGCCAAATTACGAGATAAAAAGATAAATGATTTATTAAATTCGAATGGAATTGATTTTAACACTTATAAAGATCAAGTAATATTTGAAAAAGACGAAGTAACAAAAGATGACGGAAAACCATATACTATTTTTACTCCCTATTCTCGCAAGTGGTTATCTAAGTTAGATGATTCGTTTCTTTCCTCTTATCCTTCTAAAAAGTATTTTAAGAATTTTATTCAATTAAAATATTCAAAAATTGTTTCATTAAATGAGATGGATTTTATTGATGAAAAAGTAGAATTCCCAACAATTGAGTTTCCAGATGAAATTCTAAATCAATATGCAACTAATAGAGACATCCCATCAGTAAAAGGCACCTCCCGAATTAGTTTACATCTTCGATTTGGCACAGTAAGCATTCGTCAATTAGCTCGACGTTCTAAGGACATTAGTCCAAAATGGTTGAATGAATTAATCTGGAGAGATTTTTATATGTGTATACTTTGGCACTTTCCTTACGTAGTAAATGGAGCTTTTAAGCCTGCGTACAATAAAATAAAATGGAAAAATAATGAAATAGAATTTGAAAAATGGTGCAAAGGTGAAACAGGTTATCCCATTGTAGATGCAGGCATGAGGGAACTCAACTCAACTGGATTCATGCACAATAGAGTTCGAATGATTACTGCCAGTTTTTTAGTTAAGCATTTACTTATTGATTGGCGATGGGGAGAAGCCTATTTCGCATCAAAATTATTGGATTTTGAATTATCATCTAATAATGGTGGATGGCAGTGGGCAGCAAGTTCTGGTTGTGATGCAGCGCCCTATTTCCGAATTTTTAATCCTAGCGAACAAACTAAAAGATTTGATCCTGAATTTAAATACATCAAAAAATGGGTACCAGAATTCCAAGAATTTAGTTATCCTCCACCAATAGTCGATCATAAATTAGCTAGAGAACGAGCTCTTTTAACCTATTCACAAACAGTTGGAAAATTAAAGGAAGTAGAATAGCCATTAAATTTTAAATTTCTTGCATCCTAAACTTTCCATTCGATTTTGTAGTTTCGTAAAATCAAACTAAGCTTTAAAAAATGTTTACAGGCATCATCGAATCTCAAGGTATTGTTGAATCAATTGTTGAAAATGGATCTAACAAAACATTTACATTAACCAGTCCTTTCACAAAGGAATTAAAAATTGATCAAAGTCTTGCGCATAATGGAGTATGTTTAACAGTAGTAGATATTCAAAATGATTTCTACTCGGTAACTGCTATTTTAGAAACTTTAAATAAATCTAATTTAGGCTCGTTAAAAATTGGTGATAAAGTAAACTTGGAGCGTTGTATGCTCGCCAATGGAAGATTAGATGGCCATATTGTACAAGGTCACGTGGATCAAACAGCCATTTGCGAAAAAATAATCTATGAAAATGGAAGTTGGGTATTTCACTTTAATTATAATACTTCAACAAATAATTATACTGTAGCTAAAGGGTCTATTTGTGTTAATGGAGTTAGTTTAACAGTTGTAGATTCTTTAGAAGGAAAATTTTCAGTTGCAATAATTCCTTACACTTTCGAACATACTAATTTTCATTCATTAAAAATTGGGGATACGGTTAATTTAGAATTTGATATTATTGGAAAGTATGTTGCTGGCTATATGGCAAAAATTAATTTGAAGATTTGAAGATGAATTAATTTGAAGATGAGTTAATTTGAAGATTTGAAGATTGGTTAATTTGAAGATGAATTAATTTGAAGATTTGAAGATGAGTTAAAAATTAAGTTTGTTCTACATTTTATGATTGGAGACCTTTTTCACTTTTAGAATTAGGATAGTCATTGCTATTAATGCTCCGATGGCGGTTGTTAAAAAAGCTGCTTTAATTCCATAAATGCCAAACATCCAACCAGTCCATGCTCCAGCTAAGAGTGCAGCTATGCTTGTTGTACTTGCATAAAATCCAAGTGCAGTTCCGCTTTCTGTAGAGGGACTAATTCCAGCAATAATTGCTTTTACAACACTTTCAGTACATGCCATCGAAATAGCATAAACTATAAAAAGAACAACAAAAGCTACAAGAGATGTGGCATACGCCATACCGCAATAGGTTATAACAAATAATAAAATACCAACAATTAATACTTTTTGTCGACCTATTTTATCTGCCAATTTACCAATTGGAAAGGATAAAAGTGCATAAATTAAATTATAAAATATATAGGAACCAATCATCGCTTGATCTGAAAAACCAGCTGCTTTTATAGTAAGCAATAAAAACACATCAGGACTATTAACCAGTGCAAATAAAATCAAAGTACCCACTAATGATTTATATTCCGAAGTAGCTATTTTCCAATAACCGAAATGGCTGAAAAACCCACTCCTTTTACTATCAGTGGGACTAGGTTTTAATTGTAATGAACTATCTTTCACTAATAACGTTAGTAGCCACGAACCAATAGCAGGCAATACAGCAATAAGAAACATTCCTTTGTAATCGCCAGGGTAATAATTTAACCATAACAAACCAATCAGCGGACCAATTACAGCACCAGTAGTATCCATCGCTCTATGAAATCCAAATACAGCAGCTCTAGTTTCTTCAGTGCTCTCCACTGCCAAAATTGCATCACGTGGGGCCGTGCGGATTCCTTTTCCTAAACGATCAGTTAATCGTGATAAATAAATTATAGGCAACGTTGATGAAATCAAAAGCAAGCCTTTACCAATCACCGAAAAACCATATCCCGTTTTTACAAAAATACTCCGTTGTCCTCTTTTATCAGATACCTTTCCAAAATAACCCTTCGCAACTCCAGCAACAACATTTGCTAATCCTTCTAATAAACCAATAGCTATAAATGAATAACCAATCGATTTTAAATAAATTGGCATTATAGGATACAAAAGTTCACTAGCAATGTCTGCGAGCAAACTCACAAACGAAAGAATTAAAACAACTCGGCTAATTTTCAATCGTTGCGAGAATTAAAAAAAATCATTGAAGTACTTTTTTCTCTTTATTGGCTAGTTGTCCACATGCAGCATCAATATCTTTACCTCTGCTGCGTCTCAGATTAACTATTAATCCGTTCTTTGCTAAAAATTGATAAAATTGATTTAATTTTTCATCAGTAGTGTTTTGAAACTCTCCATCACCAATTGAATTATATTCAATTAAATTAATTTTAGCAGGAACTTTTCTTGAAAAATCAAGTAACTCTTTTGCATCTTCAAGTCCATCATTAAAATTCTTAAAAACGATGTATTCAAAAGTAACTCGTTTACCAGTTTTATCATAAAAGTAATTTAATGCTTCTTCTAAAACCTCTAAAGTATTGTGCTCATTAATCGGCATTATCTGACTTCTCTTTTTATCATTTGCGGCGTGAAGTGATAAGGCAAGATTAAATTTAACTTCATCATCACCTAACTTTTTAATCATCTTGGCAATTCCTGCTGTAGAAACCGTAA
>JANPGA010000081.1:0-2730 GCA_031423735.1 Bacteroidota bacterium
CTTCAATATTATCACCAGCAATTTTTGGATTAGTTTCAATTAAACTATTGTAATGTAAGCCAACTGGTAATTGTTTTTCGGGAGTATACCATCCATATCGCCAATCCCAATAATTACCTGTTGTGCCCGCTGGAAAACGAAGTGTAGAAATAGCTTTATTTTTCATTAATTGAACGGGTAATAAATCTGCCCAAGTTTGCCCAGCAATTATGGTACTCGAACCATTAAATCCTACAAAATCATCAGGAATGCTGCGGTAGTGACTAATATTAGGATCAGAAGAATAACTAGGGGATATGGTTGCAGCTACATACATCAAATTATTCGATGTTTTAGTTCCTAAAGTAAAATACGAATAATCAACTGAAGCATTAGTATTAATAAATCCATGATACTTATTGCCACTTTTTGCAGAAGAACCTGCATTTTTCCAAATGCTATTTTTAAAGTTTGCAATTATTAAATTGGTGGTATCCATAATACCACAGCCAATAGTATCCCAACTCAATTTTATGTTCACGTTACTGCTTCCAAAAGATCTATTAAGAGACCAATAATTACAAAGACTAATACTCTCTAAATTTGAATCAAGTTCATTGGCAATATTTTGTCCTTGATGAAAATACTGTGCGGTAAAGGCATCTGTAGATGTTGAAGGAGCGGTGATTTCTAAAGGACGATAAAAGATGAGGTTGCCAATTGGAAAAACAAAAGCCGTATTTCCAATCTTTTTAACTGGACCATCCACAAAGCTTGCATTGCTTGCACCAGCCACTTTACAGGTTGATTTTAATGTTAAAAGGTGAGAAGCTGAAGTAATAATATTGCCTCGTACAAAAATTAATGAGTCGGAAATGGTAACAGTACTATCGAATTGTACATTGCCAATAAGTTTGTCAACTTTAATTTTATTAAAGGTATATGTATTGCCAAAAAATGTTTGATTGTTTTGACCTGTAAAAATTACAATTCCATTATTTGATCCAGAGTATTTAACTTCTGAAGTTAACTCAATGTTATTATAAAAATAATTAGTGCCAGTGTACGCAAAACGTAAAGTACCACCTATATCACTTATAAATTTCACAGTTCCTTTAAAACTATCGCCTGCCGAATTAGCAAGGCGCAGTTCGCCATCATTTTGAGTCCTAAATTGACTATATCCGTTAAATAAATTTCCTCCATAACACAGACTTGAAACATTCCCTGTTTTAAGTACCAAAAGAGAATCATTAAAAATTGAACTATTTAAAAGTACAATAGGAGAAGTAATATGCACAGGTGCATTAAAAATGCAATTGTTACAATTAAAAACAGCACTACTTGTTAATGAAATATCTTGAGCGGTTGTTCCTAATTGAATAAACTTTCTTAAAAAGAAAGTACCGCTAGTAAAACCGTCAGTGGCAATGGATAGCTTTTTGCCAGGAGCTAATAATATAGAATCACTGGCTTCACTACCAAAAAAAATATTACTTGCGCTGCAACTTACAGTAACATGTCCATTAAAATATGTTTTTCCATCAGTATTTAATACAATTCCTTCACCTGAAGTAGCTATAAATTTAGCTGAATCTTGAAAAGTATTTGGTAATTGATATCCTAAAGCAAACAGTCCACTACCGCTATTTTTAAAGGTTACTTTAGATTGAAAAATATTTTCACCTTGGCTATAACATGCATTATTTCCTATCAATTCTAAAAAAGCTGGGTGCCTAAATTCAGAACCATTTAAAAGAATATTATTGCATGTTGCAGATACTATTGTATTAATTAAAGTTCCTGCAAAAACAGCAGAATCACCTTGCAAGATAAGATTACCATTAGTTCCCTTAGTAATTTCACCTCCATTAAGTTTAGCAGTTTTTGTAATTGTTAAAGTGTAAATATCAACATTTAAAACCCCTGAGTTGATGATGATTTTTTTTATTGTTACATCAGCACGCAGTATAGGATTGTTAGACGAGGAACTTATGGTTACTGTATCATTGGCTGTTGGAACTGTTCTAGGATTCCAATTATTAGGTTCATTCCAATAACTATTTATACTTCCTAACCATGAATATTGAGCAGAATAGGAAGTATAAAAACTTAATAGAATAAAAATAAAATTAAGAAGTAAAGCTTTTTTCATGGCAACTAATTTTAGAATAAAAATTAAATGTTAATTGAATATATCAAGTACTTTATTAATTAGCAACAAATCGTTGGGAATCCTCCCAAGTACCGGATAAGCTTTTAGCTCTTACACTTCCAAAATAGGTGAAATGTTTTTGAAAGATGTCGGTAGTGATAAAAATTTTATTGCCAAAGCGCGAATAGTGCATTCCTGTAGGTTGCCCGTTAGGGATATCAAAATCAACCACAGCAAAAACCAAATTGCTACTATCTGCATCGCTCCCTAAATTTAACTCCAACTGATCAATGTTAATGGTATCAGCAACCACAATTTCAAAGGTTCCTTTAAAATAACCTGCTGTTGATGCAGCTTTCAAAACTATAGATGCATCTCTTAACAAAGGAGGAGTTTGGGAAAAAGAAACATTAAAACTCCAAACTAAAAGAAACGATAAAAAGAGTAGTTTTCTTAACATGGCACAAAAGTATTAAAGGTTAGTAAAAAAAGGAAATTTAAGATATTTACGAATTTGAATATTTAAAAGTAAATAGGATTTATCACAAATGCAAATTTTTAATACTATTTTAAAAAATATTTTAAAAATAAGTCCA
>JANPGA010000082.1:0-4732 GCA_031423735.1 Bacteroidota bacterium
CACAAAGCCAGTATAGATAATTTTGTCCCATAATTCGACAGGAAGATTTTTTATGGAATCAGGCATTCTTCTGCCACAAATTAAAATTCTATAATCTGGTAAATGTTTTTTTAATTCAGGGTTAATGTTAAAAAGGATTTCTTCTACTGCTTGTTGATTTGGAAAATGGTCTAATGCACCGTTAAAAAGGATGATGGGGATATTAGTAGGAATATTTTGTTCAACACAAATTTGTGCTCTTTCAATTGGAAAGGTAGCTGGTTGATCCTTATATGGAATTCCGTAGGCTAATGTTTGACAATGTTCGTCACTTAACTGAAATTCCTTTCTTGCGAAATCTGTATCTTCATCGGTTATGCAAAATAAGGCATCTGAGAAACGATACACCCAGCGTTCATACCAATAAAGTAAACGCCAAACGGGGCTTCCTATGGATTTAAATCGTTGATACTCGATATTGTGTGATCGAACATAACATGGGACTTTCAATAGCTTCTTTAATACATAAGCCTGCCATCCGTAATAAGGATGGTCGGTAATAATATATTGAATTTGTCGTTTTTTGCTAAGTTTATAAACCTTGTAAACATCTAAAACATTCAAATAACGCCAACGGGTAGGACCGAAGAAATTTAATAATTCAAAAGGTGCTTTTTCGGGGTTTGTATTTAGATTAGTTGAAACAGCTAAAACTTCATGTTGTTTAGCTAAAGCACTAGTGAATGTAAAAATGGCTTTTTGGCCACCAGTTTGAGGTGGAAAAACATGATAAGGCATTAAGCTAAGTATCCGAGCCATTGAATAATTAATTTAGGTACAAAAGTAAGCGAATATTACTATGAATACTTAGTTTTGTAAACCTTGGGAGTCATTCAACGTCAAAGTCTAAAAAACCTATTAAGTGCTTATGCAGGAATTGCGTTAGGCTTTATTAGCCTTTTCATAATTCAACCCCGCTTCCTTACTCCAGAAGAATTAGGTCTTACCAGAATTTTATATTCTTTTTCATTTTTGATAGCAACTTTTGTTCCTCTAGGAGTAAATAATATTACTAATAAATATTTCCCAGCCTTCAATAATCCTGATCGTAAAAATTATGGATATATTGGTTTTGCTATGTTGATCACCTTCATAGGATTATTAATAAGTTTTGCTTTATTATGGTTGACCAAAAACTATGTAATGTCTGTTTACCAGACTAAGTCAAAATTGTTCGTAGAATATTATTATTGTATTTTTCCAATGATTGCAATTTTTTCTGCAATTTTCACTCTTACAACTTATTTGATTGTTCGTTTAAAAACAACAGTTCCTCCATTTATAAATGATGTTGTAGTTCGGATATTAGTAATGGGTGTTGTTACAATTTACCATTTTCAATTATTAACCTTCTCTCAATTTATATATGGATTTATTGGGGTTTATATTATTCAATTAATATTACTTCTATCTTATTTGTATTACATTGAAAAACCAGGTTGGATTGTCGAATGGGGTTTCTTCAAAAAACAATCTGTAAGTTCAATGTTTACTTATGGGTTAATGCTGTGGACAGGCACAGTTGCCGCAGTTGGATTTAAGGAATTATCAACAATTATGTTGGCTAGATTTATGAGTTTGGAATATGTTGCAATTTACACTATAGCCGCATTCATTCCAACAGTTATTGAAGCACCTTTAGGAGCGTTAGAAAAAATTGCTTCAGCGAAAATATCCTATGCATGGAATGAAAACAATAAAATTGAGATCCAAAAAATTTACAATATGAGTGTTAAATATTTGCTTTTAATTGGGGGGCTTCTTTTTGTCGGTATAAATGTAAATATTGTAAATTTATTAAATTTTCTTCCTGCAAAATATAGTGAAGGTCATTATGTGGTTTTAATAATAAGTATTAGTTCAATGTTTAATATGGCAACTGGTTTAAATAATGCAATTCTTCTTTATTCACATAAATACAAACCAGGTGCATTGTTGATGGTTTTATTAGTTGTAGTTAATTTTATTTTACAAATGTTGCTTGTTCCGCATATTGGTTTAATTGGTGCAGCAATTGCAACTGCCGTTTCTCAAATATTATTTAATGGAGCTAATTTTTTAATGGTTTGGCGATATTTTCATTTTCAACCATTTGATAAAACAACACTTTTAATTTTGGCAATGATTACTGGCTGCTTCCTTTTTAATTTTATAATCCCTTCACTTTACAATCCATTTATGGATATTTTATTGAGATCCATTATGATTTCAATGCTATATATTGGAGCGACGGTATACTTCAAATTAGTTCCCGAGCTTTATGGATTCTTGCCTTTAGAAAAAATTAAGACTTGGTTTAAGTAATTTATTTAGTCTTTAATTTTGCTAATAAATCTTCACATTCTTTTTTTGTGATTTGCTCATCTTCGTTTCTAGGAGCAATTTTTATCGCAGTATTTAAATGCGCTATGGCTAATAATTTATCTCCTTTATTTTCTCTTTCCTGATAAGTATATGCGATTTGTAAATAATGAATTGCATTTAATGGTTCAAGTTTTATAGCTGTTTGAAAATTTGCAATTGCATCTTCATAACTTCCTCCTGGCATTTTGCCAAAAATCATAGAAATCATTCCGCGTTCAAAGGAATTAAATCCAGCTACAACAAGATGCCATCTTCCAAGGATATGGTATGCCCCTGCAATTTTCGGGTCTAATTTGATGGTTGTTTCTGCTTCGGTTTTTATTAGCTTGGCATTACTAATTTTTGTTTTTACTCCTGCTTTTTCACTCAATAACCCAATTGCCATTGCATAGGCATAATGCGAATTGGCACTCATTTGGTTTTGTTTAATCGCTTTTTTTGCTAGATATTCAGCAGTCGTATACCAATTATATTTGTTGGGTGTGTCTTCTTTTAAACTATGTCCTATGGTTGAATAAAGGATAGAAGTGTTTTGTAATAAATTAATATTATTTGAATCATTTTTTAAAAGATTCTTAAAAATGGTAAGCGCATCGTTGAGTTTCCCATCTTCATGAAGTTTAACAGCATATTGATATAATTGCTCATCTTTGTTTTGACTTTGAGCAATAGTTATCGATGCTAAAAGGAAACCACAAATGATAATAATTCGATTAAACATTTTAAACTGATTGGTTATTTACTAATTCATAAGAACTTATTTTTCTTAAATCTATTGCTGTGCGTCCATCTTCAACTTGCGTAATTATAGATACGAATTTGGCATCCCAAATTGTATCAACCCATTTATAAGATGATCTAGCATATACTTGTTGCACGTAGGTGTCATCAATAGCTTTGATGTTAATTAAGAACTCCGCATCTACACTTTCGAAATCATCATTTGTTAACCCCTTCAAAGGACTTTCATCATCAATTGGGTGAACAATAGTCCACGACATAGCAAGAAAACTAATTTTTTCTACTTCTAATTTTAAACGTTGGAATCGTCTAAGTATTTTGCCATTTACCTCTTCATTATAAGAAAATAAAATTTGAGCTTCAACTTCTATTAATTGGTTTGATCTTTCATTTGTAATGCGAAACATTAAAGCAGTTTTTGCTTGATCAGAAACTCGTGGATTGGAGTAGGGAGCAATTAAAATGTTTTTACTATAAAGAAATTTTGCAGTTGGTCGTGAGAATTTTCCATATAACAATCCTGTTGCCAATGCGAATCCTAACAAGCCTATAAAGGACTCTATTGCTGCAAGACTACTATTAAATGTACCAGTAGGATTTAATCTTCCATAGCCAACTGTAGTTAGGGATTGAGCTGAGAAGAAAAAGATCTCTTCGAATTTTTGTCCTTCAGTAGTATAAATCATTCCGCTTAATCCATTCGGATCGACAAGATAGTATATGGTTGCGAAGAATAGATTTACCATTGCATACGAGAGGAAAGCGATAACGAAAAATTTTCTCCACGTCATTGTAACTAATGCATGATAGATGTTAATTGGATTAAATTTTTTTTCGCCGATTCTAGCAATGTTTGCAGATCCATCAGGATTTAAAGCACGTTGATGTGCATTATTTGTACTGTTGCCAAAACCAAATTCAGGAGCATCTTCTTTTCTTCGAATGCTTGCCATAAATCGAAGTGTATTTCCAGCTTTCATTTATCGTTCGTTAATACCATTTCTTGCAAAGAAAAAACCCATCAATACCTATAATTGTTTTGATGGGTTTTTATTTTTTTTATTTATTATTAATCGTATGATTCAAATCTAATTGATTTTCTATCGTAACCCATTCCTTCAATTCTTTGTCTTGCTTCTTTAAGCATATCTGCCCATCCGCAAATAAAGAAATAGGCAGGACGACGATCATTAAATATTTCTTCGTACACTGCATGCACATAACCCGTTTTACCATTCCATCCTTCATTGCTTCTTGAAAGAACTGGCAGAAATTTAAATTCAGGATATTCTTTTTCTAGGTCTTCCATCTCTTTACGATACACAATATCTTTTTCCCATCTGTTGCCAAACACCATATAAATATTTTTGTGAGGCGCTTTTCGGTTAAGAATATCCCATAATTGAGCTCTTAAAGGTGCGATCCCGGTTCCAGTACATATGAAGCAAATGTCATGTTCAATTACTTCTGGTAAAACAAATTTTCCAAGCACTTTTGAAATCATTACTTTACTGCCAATTTCAAAGTTCTTAAACATGTATGGGGTTCCTAATCCATTTGGATTCAAAACGATACACAATTCAAAAAT
>JANPGA010000083.1:0-6903 GCA_031423735.1 Bacteroidota bacterium
CAATTGTAGTAGTTATTGTTTTTATCGTAATGAAAGCTGGAAAAAATAAATCCTAATCAAAAACAAAATCCTCATTCCAAAAAAATTAAAATGCAAAATAAATCAAACAATAATTCCAAAAGCGGAGCAAGGGTAAATTCAAACGCAAGCAACAAACCCATGCCAGTATAACAACTTATGAAATTATTTGAAGAAGAACTCCGCGATATTTACCGGGCTGAAAAAGCATTAACAAAAGTAATTCCCAAGATGATCAAAAACGCAACATCACAAGAATTAATTGATGCACTCACAGAACACTTAGGCGAAACTGAAACACATGTAAACCGTGTTGAACAGGTTTTTGAATCAATTAATAAAAAAGCGGTTACCAAAAAATGTGAGGCAATGGAAGGACTAATTAAAGAAGCAGGTGAAATAATGGAATCATACGAGAATGGCGCAATGTGCGATCCAGGTATTATTTCAGCAGGACAAAAGATTGAACATTACGAAATTGCAACCTATGGAACACTTCATCTGTTTGCCATAACTCTTGGATTAAATGAGGCAGTAACTTTATTAGCAGCAACACTGAAAGAAGAAAAAGTCGTTGATAAAAAACTTTCGGAAGTAGCAACTGCTGGGATAAATATTGAAGCAGCTATGGAAGAAGTAGCAAATTAATTCAAACAATTATGTCTAAAAATTACGTGAAATGGTTTATACACTAATCATATATAGTTAGCTATTTAAATATTAATCAAACTTGATGAACGAAAATGGTGACAAATATCCATTCAAAGCTTCAAACAATTACTAAAGATGCAATCAAAATAAATACTTATATGAGAAGTACCAAATTATAAATAAAAAATCAACTGAAAATGTTGAAAAGTATTCTAGTAACAAAATACACCTTACGTATTTATAAAAACAATCTCATTTCTACAATTAAACAATTTAAAAACCACATCATGGGAAATTTACTCTACACATTCGCAATAATTTTAATGATCATTTGGGCTATCGGTTTCTTTGCATACAGTGCAGGCATGATTATTCATATACTTTTTGTAATAGCAGTTATCTCAATATTAGCAAGAATTATTTCAGGAAATAAAATCGCTAAATAAATCTTAATTAAACAATTTAAATTAAAAAATCATGAGTTCAGGAAAAGTTGCATTAGGTATGCTGGCAGGTCTTGCCGCTGGGGCAGTATTAGGAATTTTATTCGCACCCGAAAAAGGTTCAACAACACGTAAACAAATCATGGACAAAGGCGATGATTATGCGGACGAAATAAAATCAAAGTTTGACAAATACTTTGATACGTTTATGGATAAATTTGAATCCACAAAAAAAGAAACAGAAGATTTGGTTTCAAAAGGAAAAGAAAAATATGATGATGTAAAAAAAGATTTTAAAAATACAGCATCAAATTTTAAACACGATGGAGAAGGAGATTTTAAACATGCCACATCGTAAATTCAATTTCATCAATAAAATAATTAAATCATGAATGATAATGCAACGCCCATAGAATCGCTATTTGAAAAAGCAGAAAACTACAGCAAAACAACAATTGATTTGTACAAGCTACAAGCAATTGACAAATCAGCCGATGTTGTTTCATCAATAATTTCTAAATTCGCAATTTATATGTGTGTTGCATTGTCAATTTTAATTATCAGTATCGGTTTTGCATTGTGGATTGGAAAATTAATTGATAATTCCTATTATGGTTTTTTTATTATTGGTGGGATTTATTCAATTGCTGCCATGCTACTTCAAGCCTTTCGTCATATATGGATTAAAGATCCTGTCAACAATTCAATTATCGAACAAATCCTTAAACAAAAAAATGCATGAAACCTAAAAATCCGACCGATACGTTAAAGGAAAATATTATGTATTTACAAGGCAAACAAGCAGTTGAATTGAAATTAATGAAAGAACAGTTCCATACTACATACGAAAGTTTAAAGCCAATAAATTTAATTAAAGGCACATTTAACGAAGTGGTAGAATCTCCACAAATAAAAAGCAATATAGTAAACAATGCTATTGGATTAACAACGGGTTACCTGTCGAAAATAGTTTTGTTTGGTGCATCACGAAATCCTTTAACAAAAATAATGGGAACGCTTTTGCAATTTGCCGTAACAAATATTGCAGCAAAACATAGCGATACAATTAAATCAGCAGGAGAAATAATTGTACATCGAATTTTAAAATTCAGAAAAGATTCTAAGAAAGAATTTCACAATAACAGCAATGACCTGTCTGTCTAATAAACTGCAAGGATAAAACTATAAACATGTAAAATATTTTCATTGGGCCAATTGTGAGTTTCGGCACTATAGAATTAGGTGGTTACAGTCTAGTTACAATTATATTTTTTGTAAATTTATAGAAGTTGTTACTACATTGCAATTAAAATTTGGAATGACGAAAAAATTAAATAATAAAACAGAAATGCTTAACAGTACACATAAAAATGTTTCTTTACCAAACGATAAACTTCATTGGTTTGAAATATTCTCAGCGAAATCTGTAAAAGTTACAGGTAGTAGTGCTGCATTTATTACAGCTTGTTTATTAATTTTAGGATGGATTCTTATTGGATCAATATTTAAATACTCAAATAACTGGCATCTGGTAATTAATACTGGAACATCTATCATAACCTTTTTAATGGTTTTTCTTATTCAAAAAACACAAAACAAGGATGCAATTTCCATACAAATAAAACTTAACGAATTAGTAGCCGCTAACGCAAGTGCAAGCAATCGCATATTAAGTATCGAAGATTTATCCGAAAAAGAATTAGTTCGTCTTAATGAATATTATACACGCCTTGCGGAACTAACTAAAAAGGAAAAAAATCAAAAAGAATCGCGATCAATTGAAGACACAACTATTATTGAAGATGAAAAAAATATTATAAATAAAATAATTGATAACATCAAAAAGTAATAGTCGAATTATATATACATTTAAACCTTAGTTGTAATGTATAACTTAAACTCCACCTTCTCTTTCCATCCTTAATTATAAAAAAAAGAAAATAAAAAAAATTATAAATGAAAATAATTCTCTTAGCAATCACAGCAATAGTTATTTCAACTAATGCTTATGCACAAAATGATTCAGCAAGCAAAAAAATGTATCCGCCTGACATCCACAATACAAATGAGGAAATGCTTCAAACTCCAAACCATAACATGGATAATAACCAAAATCATGATATGAACTACATACAAACCAATCCCGATTCTTCAATGAGAAATCACTCAATGAAAGATAAGACTGATTGTGTAATGATGAAAGACGGAAAAATGTGTATGATGAAAAAAGGAAAAACAACCTTGATGAAAAAGAACATGATCTTGAGAAACGGAACTAAATGTATGACCGATGGAACCTGTATAAAAAAGGATGGAACCAAAATGATGATGAATGAAGGACAATGCATGGATATGAATGGTAAAATGATTCCTAAAAGATAATAGCAAACTATAATTTATAAGTAAAAATGATATATTTAAAATCAACAATGTTGCAAGTAACAATCCTTATCACCACCATAATAATAACATCATCATTTACAAACACTAAATCCGAAAACACAAAAGATGTTACTGAGTAACGTAATGAAGTAAAATTTGACAACAATAAAAATGAAAAAGATGCACAATTTCTTGTCAACGCTGCCGAAAGAAATAAGTTAAGGACAATTAGCACAGCAAAGCGGACACACAGCTCATGTAAAGAAGTTAAGCGATATGATGCAATATTCACATAAAAAATCCCTTGCTGATGTAACTGCATTAGCCAAAATAAAAAACATATCACTGCCTTATATACAAATCGATAACGGATAAGCGAAATACAAAAAACTTAACGATAAATTAGGATATGATTTTGACAAGGCGTATGTTGATATGATAGTCATCGGCCAGAATAACGCCATTACTCTTTTTGAAACCGCCTAAACCGAAAGCACCAACATTGACATTCGCGCTTGGGCAACAGCAACACTTCACTTACGTCATATCCACCTTGACCACTCAATGGTGTTTCAAAAAGAATTGAAAAAAATGAAAACATCATAAAAATAAAAAAAGGATGATATATATAAAAAAAAATATCCATTCCAAAAAGTTCCATAAATATCTATTTTCAGGAATACTGAATAGGAAAACCAGTAATTTTCAATCATGGCTGGCCTCTTAACCATTAAATGTGGGAATACCAATTAGCAGAACTTCATTAAAACAATCTCTGATGCATCGCACATCATCACAGAGGGTTTGGCAAATCAGACAGACCTTGGGAAAGTTATGATTACAATATGCTTACAGATGATTTGAACGAATTACAAACACAATTAAATTTATCAGCAGTAGTCATTATGTGATTTTCAATGGGTGTTGGCGAAATATGGGGAAAAAGTATTGAAGGTAAAGGTTCATTTTCTAGTTTTACATTACCGATTAAGAAAACATTATATAAAATAGTTAGATCAGAAGAAATTATGTTTGACGATGGTGTGTAATTTAAGGACGTATGAACGACATTGAAATAGATACAATGTAAAAAAGTTAAGACTTTGTTGCGACCGAAGGACGAATCCCACAGTACTACATGACCCCTTTTCAAATAGGTATCCAGAGAGTGATGGAAAATTAATTATGAGAATTGTGCTGCTCCAATTGATGTTCAAAAAATATTTTGAGCACTAAAAAAATTAAGAAACGAAATATGTTTTAGGATTTACATTAAAAAATTACTCTTACTGCCCATCTGCATTACAATTTTATTCTCTAGCCAAATCGCGGTCATCTTCCATAAAAAAAGAAATGCCAAAAGCTAAAAGAATTTAGTACAATATGATTGTTCATTTTTCAGTAATACTAATTTAAAAAATAGTTCCATAGTTAGTGCCTATGCAAAGATTTTTAAATTCTTCTTGATAAAAAAATACTTTGAAGGTTTAAACTAAATTCTAATTACAATTGGCATAATTATAACTGGCCCTTAATTTACTTTATCGTTGTCAAGCGTATTCGGACCAAAGCGTAGGTGATTTAAGTTGATCGAATAGGATGATTTGGATCAACGTTTAGTTCTTTCAATAAGGACTTTCGTCAAAATAGGATGCATTTTCATCGCAAAAAACCTTCAACGAATCATCAATATTTATAATCATAATGTATTATAAAATTCTTCAAAGAACTAGCTTTTTTTGGAAGAATATAATCAATGTGAAAGCTATTCGATCATTGTTAACTAACACTGAATTTAGGTCATCTTTCGCTAAAGTAAATTATCAACCTTCCCTATTTCCTTTTAAATCAGCTATATTTGTTGCAGAACGAACGTTTTAAACGAACTCATGTTGTAGCCTAAGACAGCAAAAGAGAAATAACATAACAATTCAACCTGGCACCTAAAATGAATTCAATGGAAAAGAATCAAGACAATCTAAAAATTCTCAAAAATAAATATATACCGACAGCCGAATTTTATAGCCAAATAATTGACAGTTTACAAGATTATTCCATTTTTACACTAGACAAAGAATTTATCATAAATAGTTGGAGTTCTGGTTCCACAAAAATATTTGGTTACGAAACTGAGGAAGTTATTGGAGAACAGTTCGATTTAATATTTACGGAGGAAGATTTAAAAAATGATATTCCGAAAAAAGAAATTGAAACAGCATTAAAAGAAGGTAGAGCAACAGATAATAGATGGCATGTTGCTAAAGACAAGAGCCTATTTTACGCCTATGGTTTAGTTTTTCCACTAACGGGAATAGATGGAGAATTGTTGGGATACGTAAAAATATTGCGTGACTTAACAGAGCGAAAAAAGTCGGAAGATGCCATTAAAAAATACATGAAAGAATTGGAGGAACTCAATACTCACAAAGAAAGTGTTCTAGCTATACTATCACACGATTTAAGAAGTCCACTTTCATCTATTATTGGAACTGCTAAATATTTGAAAGAAAATTTTCACAAAATGAAGCCCGATTCCATTCAGGAAATGCTTGACTTGCTTTATAAATCATCAATAGATGAATTAGATATGTTAGACTATTTAGTAGAATGGGCAAGAATAAAATACGCATCTGACACATTTTCTCCAACAAAAATAAAACTAACCGAATATATTGATAAAGTTTTTGAAATCTTAAACGACACCGCATCAATAAATACAATAAATCTTCATCACGAAATTGAAGAGAATACTTCTGTATTTGCAGATAGTAAAATGTTAATTTCAATTCTTCAAAATATTGTTTCAAACGCTATAAAACATACTGGTAAAGGAGGTACAATAACGGTTTCAGCAAAAAGTAAAGAAGATAAAATTATAGTACAGGTAAAGGATACAGGAATTGGAATGTCGAAAGAAATAATGGCAAAACTTTTTACACCACAAATGAAAACCCTTTCAGAAACAAGAAAAAAGGATAAGGGAGCTGGAATTGGATTATTATTGGTAAAAGGATTTTTAGAAAAAAATGGTGGCGAAATATGGGTAGAAAGTATTGAAGGTGAAGGTTCATCTTTTTATTTTACATTACCCATTGAGAAACCATTATATAAAATAGGAAGTTCAGACGAAATTATGTTTGACGAAAGTGCGTAATATAAGAACCAATAAACTATCTTGAAATAGCCACACTGTAAAAAAGCTAAGGCTTCGTTGAGTAAGCTTTTCTAAAATTAGCACCATTAAAAAATAGAATTTTATACTACAAATACATATTCCATGGGTGTATTATTTTTAGGTGATTGATGGAACCAGAGGGCTAATTAATAATTCTCGTACCAGCTAAATTTATCCTGAACGATAGAATGTTTTTCCTTTTTTAAATAATCAAGAAAAGAGATACTAACCGGT
>JANPGA010000084.1:0-5136 GCA_031423735.1 Bacteroidota bacterium
AGTTAGAAGTTAAAAGTTAAATAAAAATTATTACTCTAGAGCAAAATAAAATTAATATAAACTAAATTCAGTAAAATAAAAAAAATGAAAAACACTATTAAAATTTTTTTGTTAATACTTACAATTAATATCACATCAGCAAATGCCCAATACGTTATTAAAGGCACCAACTTACTAAGCGCTGGCATTGGGATTGGAAGTTCTTTTGGAAGTTATACTCATTCGTCATCAAGTCCTGGAATAAGTATTATTTATGAAAAAGGTATTTGGGATATTGATGGCCCTGGGGTAATTAGTTTAGGTGGATATTTAGGATTTAAAAGTTATCGTTACGTAAGAAACGGTTATACTGAAAAATGGAATTATACTGTTTTAGGATTAAGAGGCGCATACCATTACAACGGCCTTCAAAATGAAGATAGCGATTTTTTGAAGAAACTAGATTTATACGGTGGTTTAATGTTGTCGTTTAATTATTTAAGATATAGTAATAATTTTCCTAGCGGATACAACTATCGTAATGATTACAATAGCGGACTTGGAGCCAGTTTATTTGTTGGAGGTCGTTATTTCGTAACGGATAAATTTGCAATATATACTGAACTAGGATATGGAGTTTCTTACCTCAATATCGGTGGAACTTTAAAATTCTAATTTAAAATTGGATTGAATTTACATTAAGATAAAAACATGAACAATCCGTACTATTCTCGAACTGATCAAAATCCACTTGAAGTAAATAACGACGAGTGGAAGAAGATTCTTACTGAAGAACAATTTTATATTGGTCGACAAAAAGGAACTGAACGACCTTTTACTGGTAAATACTGGGACTATGAAGGTATTGGCACGTACTATTGTGTAGTGTGTGGTAATGCGCTTTTCAAATCTGATTCCAAATTTGCAAGTTCATGTGGATGGCCAAGTTTTTTCGAATCACTTCGTAAAGATGCTGTAATTTACATTCCTGACTATTCACATGGAATGATTCGTACGGAAGTAGAATGCGGACGATGTAAATCTCATTTAGGACATATATTTGATGATGGCCCGAATCCAACGGGTAAACGATTTTGCATGAATTCAATTATGTTAGAATTCGAACCAGATCCTAGATCATAGAATGTAGAATTTAAATGAAGATGTAAATGCAAAAAATAAATTATAGGTTTAGATGTTCGTGCGTTTTTAATTAATTACCGTCAACAAAAATTCAAATTCGTGCCAAATGGTACCTGAGAAAACGAAAATCGTTTATAAACATCCACTTGCTATCCGTTGGTTTCATTGGATTAATTTTCCGATACTCTCATTAATGATTTGGAGTGGCATTTTAATTTACTGGGCCAACGACGAATATAAAATTAGCTTTGGTCAAACTATTTTATTTCATTTTTTCCCAGATAGTTTTTATAAAACTTTCAAACTTTCTTATCATTTAGCCCAAGGAATGAGTTGGCATTTTGCATTGATGTGGATCTTCTTTATTAATGGTATTTTATATGTTAGTTACACATTTTATTCAGGTCAATGGAGATATTTAATCCCTGATAAAAATTCCTTTAAAGAAGCTTGGCAAGTACTATTACATGATTTGCATATCCGTAAATTTCAACCAACACAATTAAAATATAATGGAGCACAAAAAATCGCATATACTTCCATTATTGTAATGGGAATAGGCTCGATTATAAGTGGCATTGCAATCTATAAGCCAGTTCAATTTCAATGGGCGATGAGTATTTGTGGTGGATACGAAAATGCGCGTGCCATACATTTCATATTAACTATTTTATATGTTTTGTTTTTTTTAGTTCATATATTTCAAGTCATTCGTACAGGATGGAATAATTTTCAAGCAATGGTAACAGGCTTTGAAATATTCAAATCGAAGAAAGGACAATAATGATGAAAAAGAACAATTTATTGCCCGAAGAAAATGTGGATGAGAAATCCGTAAGAAAGCGAAGTATTATTTCGTTTTCTATATTTTTTATAATGCTATTGTTAGGATATTTTACATGGGTTTGGATAAACAATCAACCTAAAGATCAAGGTGTATTAAAACCACTTCGCAAGATATTAAATGTAAATGAAAAAATTTTTAGTGCTGTTTTCGATAGCACCAAACTAGTTCGCGAATACCCTATAAGTGCAGCGGCGAAAAGAGTTCGCGTAAATGGAAGAGAAGGAATTAGAGATAGTGTAAATGAAAATACTTGGTTATTAAATGTAATTAAAGCCAATGGAGATACCTTAAAAATTACATTAGAAGAATTAAAGCAACTACCCAAAAAGGATATCGTTTTCGATTTCAAATGCATTGAAGGATGGAGTCAAATTACGCATTGGGCTGGAGTGCCATTAAAAGACTTTATGAAACATTACCATTTAGAAAATGAAGCAATGAAAACGTACGTAGGGATGTCAACTCCTGATAAAGGTTACTATGTTGGTATTGATATGAAAAGTGCACTTCATCCTCAAACAATTTTATGTTATGAAATGAATGGGAAACCACTTCCATTAATTCAAGGTTTTCCGCTCCGATTAATTATTCCAGTAAAATATGGGGTAAAACATATTAAACGAATTGGCACGATGTATTTTAGTAACTCTAAGCCTGCAGATTATTGGGCTGAACGTGGTTACGATTATTATACAGGCCACTAGACTTAAAATAAGACAAAAAATTTGTGTTCCCTTTTTTTTCATTTAAAAATCAAAAAACGAATCAATAAATTTTCGACTTTTGTAATGAATTAATTAAAGTAAGAATGGCCGTTACCTTTCATGAACAAGTATTATTAATGATTTCAACACCTATATATGCTGTTGTGATTCTTACTGAAATAATGCTTAGTCATTGGCAAACAAAAGGTTATTATACATTTAAAGAAATTTTAAACAATGTATATTTAACATTACTTAATGCTGGTTTTGACCTATTGTGTAGAGGATTTTACTTGATACCTCTACTCTATTGCTACCATCATCAAGTGATGAATTTTGAAAGTAATATTTTTGTTTATTGGGTTTTACTTTTCATTCTACAAGATTTAGCGTTCTATATTGAACATCGTGTAGATCATTCTTCTCGGTTATTTTGGGCAGTTCATGTTACTCATCACTCTTCACAAGAATTCAATCTAACAACTGGATTTCGATCATCTGTTTTGCAACCACTTTATAGATTTATTTATTTCCTTCCTATTGCATTCCTTGGGTTCAAACCGATGGATATTCTTTTCATGTTTTCAATCACACAGATTTATGGAATATTAGTTCATACACAGTATATCAACAAAATGCCAAAGTGGTTCGAATCAGTTTTTGTAAGTCCTTCTCATCATCGAGTACATCATGCCTCGAATGTGAGGTACCTTGATAAAAACATGGGAATGGTATTGATTGTTTGGGATAAACTTTTTAATACATTTCAAGAAGAATTAGCAGTTGAACCTCCTACTTTTGGAATCACTACTCCACTTGAAAATCCAAATCATAAAGTAAAAATCATTACGCATGAGTGGGAAAATATTTTAGAAGATATTAAAAAAGACACTTCATTCTCGACCCGATTAAAATATGTTTTTATGCCGCCAGGTTGGAGTCATGATGGAAGCAAAAAAACCTCTAAAGAATTACAAAAAGAGCTGAATGATTAATTTCTAAAATTCAGAAACTGCTCTTCTCATACGGTCATTTATTGCTCTTCCAATTCCAATTTCCGGAACCGCTTCAGCAACGATCAAATCTATATCTTCACGTCTGTCAAGCCTTCGCATTAAAGCAAAAAAAGTATGGGCTGCAATGTTTAAATCTCCATTTTCAGTGATAGGAATATATTCCACATTTTTTTTACCCAAATCAATAATAGGAGTATAAAAAATGTTTGCAATTTTTTTATTAGGAAATTTTAAAACAAAATCATTAACATCACCAATGTAAAAAGGCTTAGAAGGTGCGTAATGACTTTTCAACATACCAGGAGCCTTTGGATTTGAACTTGAATTAATTCTTATCTCCACTTTATTTGCAACTTTAGATAATTCTTCAATTGTAAGACCTCCTAATCGATAAACAAAACAAGTATCCTCTACAACCTCAACTATAGTAGATTCTAAACCGATATTACACAATCCTCCGTCTAAAATATAGGGTATTTTTTCGCCCAATTGATCAAACACATGTTGAGCAGAAGTAGGACTAATATATCCAAACGGATTAGCACTTGGCGCGGCTAGTGGAAATTTTAATTCTTGCAACAATTGCAAAGTTAAAGGATGCGCTGGCATACGCACTCCAATTGTATCTAATCCAGAAGTAACTAGGTCGGGAATAATATCCTTCTTTTTAAAAATTATGGTTAATGGTCCAGGCCAAAATGTAGTGATTAAATCCGCGGCTAAGGCAGGGATATCAATTACGCATTTCATTACAGTTTCAATATCTGGCACATGAATAATTAATGGATCAAAAGCTGGACGTTCTTTTACTTGAAATATCTTTAAAATAGCTTTTTCATCAAATGCATTACCTGCTAACCCATAAACAGTCTCAGTTGGAATGGCGACCAATTCACCTTGCTCTAAAAGCAATTTGGCCCTATTTAAATCTGATCCTATTTCTGCTAACATTGAACGGCGAAATTAGTAATTGTAAATTGTTTTTGATGGTTCATTGAATTTCTTATAAAAAAGATTGAAAGCGAATACAAATATTAAAGGTACATTGCAGTAGAAAATCATTAATAAAGGTCACTTTTAGTGATAAAACTCTTAAGAATGTATGATTTATCATAAATCACCTTAAATAATTTTGCTATTCCCTTTTGTTATGATGAAATTTGAGGGCGAGTAAAACAAATTTAGACATATTTCGTACAATAAGGATAAATCAATTTATAATGGAAAACACTACCAAAGTAAGAGCATTAAAAGGAGGGGAATTTATTATTAGCAAATCAAATGCTGAAGATGTTTTTATTCCCGAAGAATTTAATGAAGAGCATAAAATGATGGCCGATATGGCGCATGAATTTTTAGTTCAAAATGTATATCCGAATCTAGAACGTATTGATGCTTTAGAAAAAGGGTTAATGCCTTCTTTACTCGATAAAGCAGGTGAACTTGG
>JANPGA010000085.1:0-2061 GCA_031423735.1 Bacteroidota bacterium
GATCCAGAAAAACGAATGTTATTTAATCCTGCAGAGTCGATTGACTTTAACGGGAATACTGGACCGTTCATTCAGTATACTTATGCAAGGATTCGTTCAGTTTTACGTAAGGGTGTTCAAATAAAAAGTTTGGCTGGATATGAATCATTTAATAGTGTGAAGTATCATGAGATGAATGATAAAGAACGTAATTTAATAAAAATAATTTTAGATTATCCATATCAATTGGGAGATGCATCTGAAAAATTGTCTCCAGCGATTATTGCAAATTATGTTTATGAATTGGCAAAGTCATTCAATCAGTTTTACCATGAAAATGCTATTGTTGATGAAGAGAAAATTGAAACTTCAATGTTTAGAATGCATTTGAGTAATCAATGTGCGAGAGTTATTAAAATGGGTTTTGCTTTATTAGGGATTCAAGTTCCAGAAAGAATGTAAAATAAATGAAACGAATATTTCCAATTTTATTTACTTCTGTGATAATCATGAATGCAGGAATATTATCAGCGATAAAGTCACGGGAGGTATTGTCAAAAAACTTAAATGTATCTGCATTAAAGGATGGCGATTTGATTGTTAGAAATGGGAAAGGGCTAGTGAGCCATTGGTTTCGAAAAATGTCGGTAAAAGATCCTCAGTTTTCACATGCAGGATTAATTGCTATTGAAAATAATAAGGTGTTTGTTTATCATTCTTATCAAGAAGGAATTCCTTCTGGCCTAATAAAAGAATCGTTAATTCAATTTATTAATCCCGTACTTTGTGATAAATATGCAGTTTACAGATATGATTTTAATGATGCAAGTCGTACGAAAGTTAAATATACTATGAAAGTAGATTTATCTAGTAATTTACCCTTTGATGATTCTTTTGAATTAAAAAATGGAAGACCTGTTTATTGTTCGGAATGGATTCATGATTGTTTGAATTCTTCAATGGGCGATTCTAATTTTATTTGTACTTCCACATTGAAAGATTTCGAATATGTATCTATTGAAAATTTATATTTAACAAGTCACGCAAAAAAAATCCTACAACAACATTATTAATGAAAAAATATTTTATACTAAGCATAAGTTTTATTGTTTTGGTTACAATTTCATGTTCGAAAGAAGAATCTCCTCGTCCCATTGCTGAAAAGTTTTTAAATGCTATGCAAGCTAGAGATTTTACTGAAGCTTCCAAATTTGGAACTAAGGAAACCGTAAAATTGTTGAAACAACTAGAGCGAATTGAGAAATTAAACGAATCTGATTTAATTGAAAAGTCGGGTAAAATAAATATTGTTTCAGAGGATATTCAAGGAAATACTGCAATTGTTTATTTTACTGAGGAAGGAAATGAGCTTCAACAAAAGATAACGTTGAAACGTATTTCATCTGTTGATGGAGAAAATAAAAAAGAATGGAAAGTGGATTTGAAAAAGGAAGAAATGCCTATCAAAAAACACCCCTTGATTCAACAAAATAATGATCCAGCACCTTCAAAAATTCCAGTTTAGAAAATCTAAAATTATCGATGAATTATCCTATATCTACCTTATCTACCGACTCCCGTGTTTGGGTTTTCACTTCATCTTCTTTAATTGAAGAAAATACAGCTAATCAACTAATACTTGATACTTCTATTTTTTTAGATAATTGGTTAGCCCATCAGCAAGCGTTAAAAGCAGGTGTAGATTTATTACATAATCAATTTCTAATAATTGCTGTTGATGAAAATCATACTGGAGCTAGTGGTTGTTCCATAGATAAATTGCATAGCTTTGTTCAACAAGAAGAGAAAAAGTTGAATTTAAAACTTCTTGATCGGATGCGAGTAGTTTATAAATTGGAAAATGAAATTAATAATAATTCAGTTTCTGAATTGCAACTATTACTTAACGAAGGAAAGGTTACTGAACAAACCATAGTTTTTAATCCTCTTATAGAAAATTTATCTGATTTTAAATTAAATTTCGAAGTTCAATTAAAAGACACTTGGCTAAACAGATTTGTTAACAAACAAAAGAATGAAAATTCGTAAATGGCTTTTTAATATTTTTAAACTGATTTGTGC
>JANPGA010000086.1:0-4626 GCA_031423735.1 Bacteroidota bacterium
GTCGTGATGTGAAATACATTTGTGGGTCGGATGAACATGGTGTTGCAATAACAATTCGTGCGCGCAAAGAAGGCAAAACACCTCAACAAATTATCGATTTATATCACACACAAATTCGTGATAGCTTTAAAGAGTTCGGAATTAGTTTTGATATTTATCATCGTACCAGTGATCCCATTCATCATCAAACTGCCTCTGATTTTTTTACAAATCTTTATGATAAAAAGATATTTCTTGAAGAAGAAAGTGAGCAGTATTTTGATGAAGAAGCAAATATGTTTTTGGCAGATCGTTACATCACAGGAACATGCCCGAATTGTGCAAATCCAAATGCTTATGGCGATCAATGCGAACGATGTGGAACAAGTTTAAGTCCGCGCGAATTAATTAATCCTCAATCGCAGTTAAGTGGTCAGGCACCGGTTTTGCGAACTACCAAACATTGGTATTTACCTCTTGATAAGATTCAAGAAGAATGGTTAAACGATTGGATCAAATCCAAAGAAGGATATTGGAAAAAAAATGTTTTTGGTCAGTGTAAAAGTTGGTTAGATCAAGGATTACAACCGCGCGCTGTTACAAGAGATTTAGATTGGGGAGTGCCGGTTCCGATAAAAGGAGTTAGTGGCAAGGTGTTATACGTTTGGTTTGATGCACCTATTGGATATATCTCTGCAACGAAAGCATTGTTGCCTGATACATGGGAAGATTATTGGAAAGGAAAAGACTCCAAATTAATTCATTTTATTGGAAAAGATAATATTGTTTTTCATTGTATTATTTTTCCGGCAATGCTTAAAGAACATGGTGGATATAATTTACCAGAGAATGTTCCTGCGAATGAATTTTTAAATTTAGAAGGGGATAAATTATCTACTTCTCGAAATTGGGCTGTTTGGTTGCATGAATATTTAATTGATTTTCCAGGTAAGCAAGATGTATTGCGTTATGCCTTATGTGCATCAGCTCCTGAAACAAAAGATAATGATTTTACATGGAAAGAATTTCAAGATCGCAACAATAATGAGTTAGTTGCGGTGCTTGGAAATTTTGTAAATCGTACATTGGTACTTACAGCAAAATATTTTGAAAATGCTGTTCCAACACGTGGTGCGTTAAATGAAAATGATTTGCAATGTTTGCAGGTTTTGAAGGATGCTCCAGCAATTTTAACGGAAAGTATTGAGCGTTATCGTTTCCGTGAAGCTTTGGCTGGTGTGATTGATGTTGCTAGAACAGGGAATAAATATCTTGCTGATAATGAACCATGGAAACTGTATAAAACCGATCCTGATCGAGTAGCTACAGTTTTAAATATTGCATTAGAGATTTCTGCTTTCTTGTCCTATTTTATGGAGCCATTTTTACCATTCACTGCCATCCGTTTGCGTGAAATGTTAAACCTTCCATCAAAACAATGGGCAGAAGTTTTTGGTAATTATATTTTACTAGCGGGACATAAATTAGGTACAGCAACATTGTTATTTGAAAAAATTGAAGATGAAATGATCCAACCGCAACTTGATAGGTTGAATGCAAGTAGAGCCGCACTTAATTCAAACATAATTACTGAAAGTGCAATACCAGCATTAACTCCTTTTAAGGAAACAACAACGTATGATGATTTTGCTAAAATGGATTTGCGTGTTGGAACCATAATAGCTGCAGAAAAAGTAGCGAAAGCTGATAAATTATTAAAGCTAACGATTGATACTGGAATCGACCAACGAACAGTAGTTTCTGGAATTGCTTTACATTTTAATGCGGAAGAAATCATTGGTCAACAAGTAACTTTATTAGCAAATTTAGCCCCTCGAAAAATTAAGGGAATTGAATCGATGGGGATGATTTTAATGGCTGAGGATGCAGAAGGGAAATTGATTTTTCTACAACCTGCAATGGTTACTGACAATGGAAGTACTATTTCGTAGCCTCAATTTGTCATTAAAAGGCTTTAATACGTAAAATAGTTGCTATTTTATTGATATTAATTTAATTTATTATTGTGTTTTAATTTTGCATTCCGATATTTGTAGAATGTTCAAATCTATACCCTTATTTAGTTTATTGTGCCTTCTTAATGTTTTAAGTTTTGGTCAACAATTATCTGTTAACACGCAAGTTGTATTTGGTTCAGTTACTGAAATTACTCCTGATAGTTCACAAATTACGATATCTAATAATTCTGGAAAAACCTTAAATGTAACTGGTTATCGTTTTTATAATACTTATGGTACCCCGGCTTTTTCAACATCTGCAAGTAATCTTTCTATTGCAAATGGTAGTTCAAAAAGTATATGGATTAAATTTTCACCTAAGCATAATATTTATCACAACTCTGAGCTTATTATTTTTACAGATGCACAACGTGGTACTTTGAATGTTGATTTAAGAGGACAAGGGCATTACTCAAAATCATATTATGATCAAACTGAAAATCTTGAAGAGGAAAGTTTGAAAACAACATTACAAACTATTACAGGAGCAAATTATGTTTCCTTAGGTTATAGTAATGCCGCTCGTGATTATATGTTTATGACGCTTGATAATCAATTTGTGAACGGTCAAGGTGCAACACAAAACACAATTGAGTGTGTTTATACGGGTCGTTTAGGAGTTGGATATTTTAATAGAGTTGATTGCCAAACAAATTCCCAGTTTAATACTGAGCATACATTTCCTCAAGCATTTTTTAATAGTAACGAACCAATGAAATCAGATTTATATCACCTTTACCCAACAGATGACGTTGCGAATAATACGCGCGCTAGTTATCCATTTGGAGTGGTTGCAAATCCTTCATGGTCAGTTGGAGGAAGCAAATATGGTAACGGAATTTTTGAACCTCGTGATGCACATAAGGGTGAGGTAGCAAGAGCCATGCTTTACTTTGTAATGCGCTATCAGAATTACAATAATTTTTTGGATTCACAAGAAAGTATTTTAAAGCAATGGCATAAGCAATTTCCTCCAAATCAAGTTGAAATTACAAGAGCAAATAGTATTTTCGCTCAACAACTAAATCATAATCCGTTTATTGATTATCCACAATTAGTGGATAGAATTACATCATTTTCTCATATTTCTGTTGCAGATTCAATTTATTCTTTAGATGTTGTTCAGGATACAATTAATTATGGTGTTGTATCAGTAAACAATAGCTATTTATATCAATATAACGTTGTAAATAATGGTAATCAACCAATAACATTTACTGCTTATACAGTTTCGCCTTCTAGTCAATTAGCCTTTACTGCTCCATTTACTGGCACAGTATTTACATTGCAACCAGGTGAATCTTTACCTATTTTATTTACCTTAACTCCTTCACAAATTGGTGCATTTAGTGGGGCCTTACAATTTAGTACAAACAGTATTACTCAGCCATTGTTTTCAATTCCTATTATTGCAAATGCTGTGTTAACAAGTATCGTAGAAAATAAAAATAATGGAGGATATTCTACTTACCCAAATCCATTTAATGATAAAATTTGTATAGAGCCAACACCATCATCAAAAGCAATTGTAAGATTATTTGATTTGCAAGGAAGGGTATTAAAATCCTCAGCAGGAACTGATTTTCAATCTTGCGAAACAATAAATGTTTCATTAAGTCCTGGTGTATATATGATGGAAATTAGAGATGGTGATTTGTTTAGCAGAACAATATTGGTAAAAGAATAAAACATAAAAAAGGAGACCAATTTGGTCTCCTTTTTTATTATAAATATAGAGTTATAATTATTTTATTACAACAATCTTTTTAATTGATTTAAAGTTTACTTCATCACATTGAAGAAAATAAATTCCCGGGCTTAAGTTATTAATTGTAACTGCAAAGTGATTATTTGCATTCAATTGGATTTGTTGAACAAGTTGACCTAAACTGTTTTTAATCTCGTAATTTTTACCATGATTTCCAACAATATTAAATTGACCATTATTAGGATTTGGATATATAATAATTGAATTGCTTAAATCTATTTGTTCTATTCCTACTGATGAACTTACAGTAAATGTTTCCGTGTGACTACATCCATTGGCATCAGTTACCGTTACAGTATAAATCCCAGCTGCAATATTTGTTAAATCTTCGTTCGTTGATCCATTGCTCCACGAATAAGAGTATGTAGTTACTCCCCCAGTTACAGTGATATCAACACTACCATCATTGCTTACAGTTTCGTTAATTGTAGTTGCTGTAATTCCTAATGCATCCGGTTCTGTAATTGTTAAGGTTCCCAATGATTGACAATTAGAAGCATCAGTAATCGTATATGAATAAGTAGAAGGAGCTAATCCGGTAAGGTTACCGTTTGTTGCACCGTTACTCCATGAATATGTATAGTTTCCTGTGCCACCACTTACAGTAAGATCAATTATTCCATTATTATCCCCATGACACAAAATATTTGTTTGTGAAACAGAAACACTCGGAGCACCAATATTAGAAACTGAAACTGTTTCTGTTTTAGCACAGCCGTTTGCATCAGTAACTGTAACAGAATAATTTCCTGCTGCAAGATTATTTTCTACATCGGCAGTTCCACCACTCGACCAATTATAAGTGTGAATTCCAGTTCCTCCAATTGCAGTAACTGAAGCAGATCCATTTGATTGACCACA
>JANPGA010000087.1:0-15553 GCA_031423735.1 Bacteroidota bacterium
GCTTTTTTTATGGAATACTTTTAGTAATTAAAAACAAAACTACTTGGTGCAACTCCAACTTTTGAAGAATCCATAAGGGTGCCATTACTTAAATACTTTATTATGTAAGTGCTTAATGAAAAGTTACCAATACCTCCATAAACATAACCATTTTGCGGATCTACACCTAAGCCATAAAATTCACGATCTACTAGTGGTAAATTATGTAGGTAAGTACTTGTTATCCCCAAATTAAATATTTTTCCAGTAACACCTGAGGTGCCATTAAGGTAATAAATTTTATCCTTAGCACCATTAATTGCCAACTTTATGGGATGTTGACTAGAGGTAAAATCAAAACGCTTAATTATTGAATTCGTACTCGGATCAATTTGAATTAGTGCTCCTCCAATATCATCGCTCGTAGATGGCGTATAATCTTGTCCAATTGTTCCTCCACACAAAACCCAGAGTAAACCATTTACGTCTTGTTGGATGCTATTAGGGTTAATCCCAACCTGTATTGTACTTAAAACACTATTTGAATTCGCATCTATAACAGTAATTGTACTATCGTTGCCAAAGCCTCCCACGTTACATACAAAAACTTTGTTGTTAGTTAGTAGCATTTGCTCGGGTCCGGCACCGCATGGTATAGTAGAACTAATAGTGTTTGTAGTTAAATTTAATACTTTAATATTATCTGCAGTCCAATCAGTAATATATCCTTTAGTATTGTTAATGCCTAAAAAATATCGAGGGCTTTCCAAGCCGGTAATGGTAGCTGCAAGATGGAAATCAGTCATATTAACAATTTCAACTTTCTTGGAATTATTAACAACGATATAACCGAATCCATTAAAAACATCCATAGATTGGGCTACATCGCCTAATGGTGAATTATTAATCGCCTTATAAATGTCTAAATTGGAATAATTACTCTCATATCGGAAATATGAAATAGAGGAGTTCCCGCCTGTATAACGTCCTTCATTAACAACAAACATACCTGAAGAATTATATTTTATTGCATCGGAATTGCTTTCCTTTTTACATGATGAAGCTAGTGCTAGTATTGTAATTATTAGAACATAATTTATCTTTTTCATTTAAATTCGATATGGAATATTTCGTTAATTATCATTTGTAAATTTAACATATTATCTTGTCGCGCTTACTTAGAAACGAATCAGGTAAGTAGCTGATAACAAATACCTTAATTTGACGAGTCTTATTAAAGGTTGAATAGTGGAAATTTATTGCACTTAAAATCCCAAATTTTTATAAAAATAGATTCTGTATTTTAGTAGGATAATAAGAATTAAATGTCGTTGATAATTATTTACATAGTTAATTGTTAAACACAAATCCATTAGGACCCAATCCAACTTTTGCCGAATCTAAAATTGTACCATTTGAATTAAAGTGTAGTATATATGAATTCAAGGAAAAATTGCCAATTCCGCAGTAAATATTTTCATTGGAAGGATCAATTCCTATTCCATAAAATTCACGATTAATTAATGCTACCGAAGGCAGTGAAGTTTCCAAAATGTTCATTCTAAATACTGTTCCTGTATATGTTGAATTGCCACCAAGAAAATAGATATTATTTTTTGATGAATTCATTGCCATTTTTACTGGGTGATCTCCTTGTAAAAATAAAAATTGTTTTAAAACATTACCATTGCTAGGGTCAATTTGCAATAACTTTCCGCCAATATCATCTGAAGTTCCTGCTGTATAATCTGGCCCAAGCGATCCACCGCTCAAAACCCATATTTTCCCGTTTGCGTCAATTTGTATACTATTTGGATTTAAGCCTACTGGCAATGTATTCAATACAGAATTCGTAGTTGCATCAATTACTGTTAAGGTGCTATCGTTACCAAACCCACCAACATTGCAAACATATACTTTGTTATTTAGAAGTAACATTTGATCGGGTCCAGCGCCACAAGGAATTGTTCCAGTAATTTGGTTAGTTGAAAGATCAATAATTTTAATGTTATTATCCGTCCAATCGGAAATATAACCCTTGCCAGAGTTTATTCCTAAAAAATATCTAGGACTCGCCAATCCGATGATCGTTGTTTTGCGTTTAAAGTCAAACATATTAACTACTTCAACTTTTTGGGAGTTATTTACTACTATATAACCATTGTTATTGTAGATGCTCATAGATTGCACCACATCTCCTAAGTCAAGTGAATTCACGTTTTTGTAAATACTTTGATCAATGTAGTTTGAATCTGTTCTAAAATACGAAATTGAGCCGTTACCTTGTCCGTATGCCCCTTCATTTATTACAAATATTCCTTTGGAATTATAGGTTACAGGATTAGATAATTTACTAGTTGTTTCATTATCCTTTTTACAAGAGGAAATCAATAAAATCGCAACTAAAATTAGTGAAATGTTTTTTTTCATGGGTATGTTTTTAAGTGGTTATTCAACAATACCATGAATACGAAAACGGTAAATGTAAAGCAAGGAAATCAACGTATTTAAAATCGTTGTTGGCAAAATACACCAATCCCATGCGATGCCTTTCCTCCGAAAGCTTATTCATGCACTATCCAACTGGCAGGTCTTCTGACTTACTACCCATTTAAGCGTCTTCCCATCTGAAATAATTAGACAGTGACTTTGCTTTTTGGTTCTTAATCTAAACAATTAGTTAAGAAGTAGTTTACAGCAGCGGGGACTGTTCCGGATTCAAACCGGATTCCCTTTTAATCAAATAAAATCAAAATTTATTTTAAAATTATTTGAACCGTTTGGTGGTCAAAGCTATTAATTTTTTAGATGCGAAACCAATTCATCTAAGAAGTAATTTATTTGAATCTTATATGAAGAATTTCCTTCTATATTAAAGGATTCGCATTTTTCTAGACCATTAAGACTTTCTTGTAGATTAAATTCAGATTGTTTTTGTGTAACAATAAATTTCTGATTTGATAAAAATTCAGCTAAGTATTCTTGTTCGGTTTGACCGGGTGTAGGAATACAAATGGCATTTTTTTGTAAAAAAAATAAATCCATAATGGTGGAGTATCCTGATCTGCAAACTACATTTTTGGTAGTTATTATTAATGAATTCAATTCATCTAAAGATAGGTTGCCAAGAATTTTTATTTTTCCAACTTCTCTTATACTTTCATCTTGCGGCCTGCCACACACAATTAAGGTTTTTTTATCAAGTTTCGCTGCTTGTTCAATACATAATTTTTCAAAAATATTTCTTTGAGGTTCTGGTCCAGAAATGATTATTAAAAGATCATAAATCTCTTTACTATTGCTATCATAATTTTTTGAAAACCTAGATAAAGGACCAATGAATTCTGGATTTAGCTCTTCTATTGATTTTTTATTGTGAGATAATTCACCACTTAAATTGTTCTCCCATGAAAAATCCGGAACCCAAACTTTACTATACTTTGTAAGATAAAATTTATTGAGTTTATAGATGATTGGCTCAAGCCATCTTAAATTTTTCGGCGCCTTAATATTTAATTGATGAGTTATAAATACACTTGGGATTTTTTTCGACCAAGCTCCGAATCGACTGTCACTAATAATTGCATCTGGATTAATTCGTTTTACAATTTGATTTATTTGGTAGTGTTCTCGATAAATTGCAAATAAATTTTTCGGTATTGAGAGAGCCATCTTTAAAACAAGTGAACCTCGCGAAGAATATTTTGCTTCAATTCCTTTAACTTGATACGATTCGCATTGAGGAAACGTCTGCTTTAACAAAAACAAGCTGTTTCCTTCCCCAATAAAAGTTACTCTTACATCACAATCAAGTAAATGCTGAATAATTGGAATGCTTCTAGTAGCATGGCCAAGTCCCCAATCTAAAACTGTGTAAAGTATATGTAGCTTTTTATATGTCACTGAACAAAAATAGTGCTTTGTGCATCCACTTCACTATTGTATTTTCGCCAATCCTAAATATGTCAAAGAAAAAACTTCAACGATTCGAGGAATTAAACCATCTTGAACGGATCTTTCAATTTCCATTCCCTCTTTTAAAAATCGACCACGGTTTAAGAGGAAATTGGAGAAATAAAGTGTTTAATAATGAAAACCCAATTATTCTAGAATTAGGTTGTGGTAGAGGCGAGTATACCGTTGAGATGGCTCGAGAATATCGTGCGAAAAACTTTATTGGCGTTGATATTAAAGGTGCCAGAATTTGGAGAGGTGTAAAAAGCATTAATGAAGAGAATATTAGAACAGCTGCATTTTTACGTACCCATATTGAATGGCTAAATCAATTTTTTGAGGATAAAGAGGTGGATGAGATTTGGGTTACTTTTCCTGATCCTCAACCCCAACTTACACGTGAAAACCGGAGATTAACAAATCCCAAGTTTCTTTCTTTATATCGTCAAATTTTGAAGCCAAATGGTTATTTTCATCTTAAAACGGATAATATTGGCTTGTTTCAATATACGGTAGATATGTTGAAAGAAGAAAAGGGAACTTTGGAGATTTGTACCTATGACCTTTATAATGAAACACCTTCAGGTTTTAATTTGGCAATCCAAACCACTTATGAAAAAATTTTCATGAAAAAGGGATTCCCAATACATTATCTTAAGTTTCAAATGAAATAACAATACGCTTTCATTCGTTTTAACAGGGATTTTAGGTTGAAATTATATCATAATGATCGGTAATAGATTATTTTTAAAATTTAACTATAAGAAATTCGTCTAATGGGGCAACTAATCCATTCAGATTATACCTTTGTAAAAATTCCAATTCTAAAAAAATATGAAAAGGCCCTTAATTATTCTTGCTGTTGTTGTCGTTGTCCTATTTATCGCCTATCGCTTCTTTGCAGGCACTTACAATAATATGGTTCAGCGCGAAGAGCAAGTAACCAATGCTTGGTCGCAAGTTGATAACGTGTATCAACGTCGACTAGATCTTATTCCTAATCTTGTTGCTACTGTTAAAGGAGCCGCAGATTTTGAAAAATCAACTCTTACAGCTGTAATTGAAGCTCGTGCAAGTGCTACCCAAATAAAGGTTGATCCTAAAAATCTTACAACTGAACAGTTAGCTAAATTTCAAAGTTCTCAAGGTGAGCTTAGTTCAGCTTTAGGCAGATTAATGGTTGTTGCTGAACAATATCCTCAATTAAAAGCAAATCAAAACTTTCTTGAATTACAAGCTCAATTAGAAGGAACGGAAAACCGTATAGCTGTGGAACGTCAGAAGTTTAATGATGTAGTGCTTGATTTTAACAAGTATGTGCGAAGTTTTCCTCAAAATTTGTTAGCTGGCATGTATGGTTTTAAAGAAAAAGCTTACTTCCAATCAGATAAAGGTGCTGAAAATGCTCCTAAAGTTCAATTTTAACGATGAAGGCCCCCGATTTATTTACTGATTCTGACCGCGAGAAAATCCGGTTAGCAATTGAAGAAGCAGAATCAATGACTTCAGGGGAAATTCGTGTGTATATTGAAGATGAATGTAAAACAGAAGTTTTAGATAGAGCAGTATTTATTTTTGCCGAACTTGATATGCATCTCACTGATTTACGCAATGGGGTGCTTATCTATTTGGCAGTAATAGATAAAAAATTCGCCATAATTGGAGATGCAGGTATTCATTCAAAAGTAGGTGATGAATTCTGGAAATTGAATAAGTTAAAAATGTCAGAGTTTTTTAAGCAGTCAAAATTTACAGAAGGGTTAGTTTCTGGAATTCTTGAAGCCGGCTCAGCACTTAAAACGCATTTCCCACATCAAGGTGGAGATAAAAATGAATTGTCGGATGATATAATTTTTGGTGCCGAATGAAGATGAGAAATGTATTATTGTTTTTATTTGTTTTCGTATCAACGATTACTCTAGCGGTTGATTTCCCAAAGCGTCCTGATCCACCGAGATTGGTTAATGATTTTACAAATACTTTATCTCCCAATGAAATCCAACAATTAGAACAAAAGTTGGTAGCTTTTAATGATACTACTTCAACACAAATTGCAGTGGTAATATTAAAATCATTAGATGGGTATCCTGCAAGTGAATATGCTTTTCAACTTGCTCAAGAATGGGGGATAGGACAGCAAAAAACAAATAATGGAGCACTTTTATTAATTTCTATGGGTGATCGTTCAATGTTTATTGCAACGGGTTATGGATTGGAGGGTGTTATGCCTGATGCGTTGTGTAAACGAATAATTGAAAATGATATTAAGCCCTATTTTAAAGAGCAACAATATTATCAAGGAATTAATGTTGGCACCAATCAAATGATAGCTTTAGTTAAAGGAGAATATAAATCAACTGCAACCAAAAAGAAAGGAGGACAAATTCCTGCTTTAATTATAATCTTAATTTTCTTCGTAATAATTATTGTAATGAAGGTTTTGGGTGTTCGTCGTTATTCTTCTTTAAATAATATTCCATTTTGGGCTGCATGGGCACTTATAAATGCTGCTGGAGCTAGAAGTAGAGGAAGATGGAATGACTTTAACGGTGGTAGTGGTGGCTTCGGAGGTTTTGGAGGAGGTAGCTCAAGTGGCGGAGGTGGTTTCGGCGGTTTCGGTGGCGGATCTTTTGGCGGAGGTGGAGCAGGAGGAAGCTGGTAATTTTTTTCTTCGTTGTAAAACGGAAATTCAATTATTTGGTTTGTTTCCTACAACTTCCATCAATCTTGAATCAAATCGTATATCATTACTTTGTGCTAATCGTAATATTTTGAAAAGAATTTCTTCTTTAACTTTCACAAAAAAATCAGCATCTGTAGTTTTTACAAAAAACAATACTTCGAGTTCAATACTTGACTCCGTAATTTTTGATAATCGTACCAAATGGCTTGGATTCTCTTCAATGTTAGGGTTTAAATCAAGAATGCTTGAAATAGATTGAATAAAGGTTTCAATTTTATCAGCGGGAGTATCCATTCTTAATGATAAAGGAAAAACAGCTCGAATCATATTGCGTAAACTTATATTTTCTAGTTCTGCATCAATCATTTTTTTATTGGGAACAGTTACAACCGTTTTTTCGAAAGTTCTAATTTGAGTACTTCGAAATCCAATACGTTCTACTCTTCCTTGCGTATTTCCAACTTTAACAAGATCTCCAATAGAAAAGGGTTTATCAAGAAAAATTGCAAAGGATCCTAATAAATTTTCTAAAGTATCTTTTGCTGCCAATGCAATTGCAAGTCCTCCAATTCCAAGTCCCGCAATTAATGAAACAATGTTTACTTCAAAAATTGTAGCAAGCATAAAAAAGAAACTAAATAAAACAATAATAAATTTTATTGATTCTTTAACAAACAATACCAATTGATCATCTTCGTTTGTAGTGGTTGCCTTTGCTCTTTGCAATAAAACTAATCCAAAAAAATCAACGCATCTTAAAACAATCCATGTCAAAGATATCATGATTGACATTTGAAATAATTTCCAAACAATAAATCTTATTCCAAATTTTTCTTCGGTTGGAACTTCCCAACTGGAAGGAAAATGTAATTGATTAAACGCAAAATAAATGGTTATGAAAACGATAAACAGTCCCACTGGTTTGTGTAATAAATCCTGAAATTTATTTATCTCAACTCCACTTGTATGTTTTCTAATAAATCGATAAAAAAGTGCAGACAATTGATTTGAAACAAAACGTTTAAAAACAAAGCCAAGTAATAAAATAATCAAAAAATAAACTAAACTCTCCATAGAATTGTCGAGTATAGAATATTGAAGCCAATTTTCTTTTATCATTTTATATAGTAATAGAATGGTCTATATTCGCCTGAATTTATAATTCACTAAACAAGTTGCTTCAATGCAATTTCATAAGCTGTTGCTGTTATACCCGTTTTATTGCTATTGTTTTTATGAACGTTATCCATTGCAGTGCATATAGTATTTGAAACATCAGTAAATATTCCTTTTGCTGTAATATCATCAGGGTTAGACATTAAATATGCAAAAACTCTTGCCATTCCACAATTAGAAATGAAATCAGGAATTAAACTTAAATGATCGTCAGCATAACGGCCAATCTGTCCAAAAAATATTTCTGGATCTGCGAATGGAACATTTGCTCCACATGCGATTACTTGTAAACCACCTTTAGCTAAACTTTTTAATTGATCTTCCTTAACTAACCGAGACGAAGCCGCAGGAATAAATACATCCGAATTTAATTTCCAAAAAGCTTCATTAATATCTTCTCTTTTTTCAAATCCTTCAAACATATTTTTTGTTCGTGATTCAAACAGGCTAATAACTTCCTCTTTACTAAATCCTGTTTCTTTAATAAGTCCACCTGCACGATCAATAATCCCAGTAATTTTAGCTCCTGCTTGAGATAAATAATATCCTGCTGCCGCACCAACATTACCCCATCCTTGAATTAAAATTTTCTTATCGATAATTGATTCATTCTGTAATTTGTAATAGTGAAGAATAGATTCCGCAACTCCGTAACCCGTTATCATGTCGGCAATACGATAAATGTTTTTTACAGGAACATAATTTAAATCATCAACTATTAAACTTACTCCTATTTGAAGTTTTTCAATACGCTCATTTCTATCTTTGCCAACTGATTTAAAATGTCCGTTCACAACTCCTTCTTGTGGATGAAGTAGTCCTAATTCTCTTGTAATTGGAATAACTTCATGAATCTCATCCACAAAAAGATCACCGCCTGTACCATAGTAACTAGTTAAAATTGGAAGTGCGGCTTTGTACCAACGTTTTAGAACTTCTAATTTTCTTGGATCTGTTGGGTCGAAATTAATACCAGATTTTGCTCCGCCAATGGGAGGACCCGCTACTGTAAATTTTACCTCCATGGTTTTTGCTAACGACTCTACCTCATGACGATCTAATCCTTTTCGCATTCTTGTTCCTCCACCAGCAGCACCACCTCGAAGAGAATTAATTACTATCCATCCAGTTGCATCAGTTAATGTATCATTCCACTCAAATACAATTTCTGGTTTTTTATCTTCGAAACGTTTTAATAATTCCATAATTCTTTTATTGCTAATTCACCTTTTTATCTTGATACTATACAAAATGCCTTTTTGTTTTTGCAAAGAACGTTTATTAAACCCAACTAGTTAAATTGTTGGTGCCTTATTTTAAAATCGGCAGCTTATATAAGCTATATTTTAATTTGCCCAAATCAGAAAGAGTTGATTTATATATATGATCTGAATTCCAATCTTTATTGTTGAAAATAACAGGTTCAAATTGTTTCATTCCAATTAAATAATAGCCACCCTTTGTATCTGGACCAATACAAAATTCAATTATCCTCAAACTTTTAAAGGCTTCTATTATATTAGTTGAACTTATTCCTTCGTATTCGGATTTTATCAATATTACCTTTCTAAAACCACATTCAAAAGCATATTGAAATGCATTTTGAAGTTTAGCGCCTTGATCGGCTCCTTGCTTTAATAATTTTATATGTTTATCATTTTCCCAAACATCTTTTTCCTCAATGGATTGGTTGTAATATACATGTTTCGTAATAGCAAGTTCATTGGTAACTTTATGTAAATTTCTAACGCTATTGATACTTTTATTCAATATCTTATCATCTTCTATAACGATTAAGTCTGGAAGGAAAACAATAACACAACATTGCTTAAAATACTCTTTCATATTCTTGCAATTACCTTTTTAAATAATTGGGTTAATTGTTTATCTGCATTCGATGCAACTGCAATTATTTCAGAAATGTCAACTTTAGCTAAATTATCGGGATCACAATTATCGGTTAACACTGAAATTGCAGCACAATGTATTTCCATGTGTCTTGCTGCTATAATTTCTGGCACCGTACTCATTCCTACTGCATCAGCACCTATAATTTTTAAGTATCTATATTCAGCTCTTGTTTCTAAGTTAGGACCAGAAACTGAAACATAAGTACCCTTTCGCAAGCGTAAATTTAATTCTTCAGCAATTTTCAGAAAATGATCTTGAAGAATTTTATTGTAAGGTTCACTCATATCTGGAAAACGAGGGCCTAATTCTTCATTGTTTTTTCCAATTAAAGGATTTCCAGGTAATAAATTAATATGATCATCTATTAACATTAAATCACCTTTGTTCCAATTTAAGTTTAATGATCCTGCTGCGTTAGATAATAACAATGTATGGATTCCAAGTAATTTCATTACTCGAATTGGAAATACAACTTCATTAAAGGAATAGCCTTCGTAAAAATGTAAACGACCTTGCATAACAATTACTTTTTTGTCGCTTAATTTTCCATAAATTAATTTTCCTTTATGAAACTCCACAGTGCTTAAAGGAAAACCAGGGATTTCTTCATAAGGTATTTCGAGTTCTATTTCAATTTCCTTGATTAAAAGATTTAAACCTGTTCCAAGTACAATCCCAATTTCTGGATTAGTAACTCCTATCTTTTTCAGCCAATTTGCACTTTCAGATAGCTTTATCATCATTCCACAAAAATAGCTGAAAGGTGAATGTAAATCCTATAAAAAGGATACTTCAAATCCCCTACATTTGCAATTGAATTATTGAAGTAATTTATATGTTACAATTAGCTGTTCTTAGAGAACAAAAAGAAGAAGTTATTAGTCGCCTAGCTTTAAAAAACCTCGACGTACGTGAAACTGTTGATCAAATTTTGATGATCGATACTGAAAAACGTAAAACACAAACAGAGCTCGACAATCTATTAGCGGAGCAAAATTCTCTTGCAAAGCAAATTGGAGAGTTGTATCGTAAGGGAGCTAAAGCTGAAGCTGATGACCTTAAAAATCAAAGTGTTGCTTTAAAGGAAACATCTAAAGGTCAGGAAGATATGATGGTAAAGCTTGAAAAAGATATTTATGACTTGTTGGTTCGCCTCCCAAATCTTCCTTCTAAAATTGTTCCTCCAGGCAAAACGCCAGAGGAGAATGTTACTGTTTATCACCATAATGAGTTTCTCCCAGAGCTTGGTCCTGGTGCTCTTCCTCATTGGGAATTAGCCACTAAATACGATATTATCGATTTTGAATTAGGGAATAAAATTGCAGGAGCTGGTTTCCCAGTTTATAAAGGTAAAGGAGCTAAGCTTCAACGAGCCTTGATTAATTTTTTCCTAGATCAAGCGGATAAAGCAGGTTATTATGAAATCCAACCTCCAATTTTAATTAATGAGGAATCTGGTTTTGGTACTGGTCAACTTCCTGATAAAGAAGGTCAAATGTATCACGTGGGTATTGATAATTTATATTTAATTCCAACTGCTGAAGTACCAGTCACCAATATCTTTAGAGATGTGATTGTGAAAGCAGAAGATATGCCTATAAAATACACTGCTTATACTCCTTGTTTTCGCCGTGAAGCAGGATCGTATGGCGCTCATGTTCGCGGTCTTAACAGGCTTCATCAATTTGATAAAGTTGAAATTGTGCAAATCGCAAATCCTGAAAAGAGCTATGAAATTCTCGAGCAGATGCGAGAATATGTTGTTGGATTATTAAAAATGCTTGAATTGCCATTTCGTGTTCTTCGGCTTTGTGGTGGTGATATGAGTTTTGCCTCTGCTTTAACCTACGATCTTGAAGTCTTTTCAGCTGCACAACAACGCTGGCTCGAAGTAAGTTCTGTTTCTAATTTCGAATCTTTTCAAGCAAATCGACTCAAATTACGATTTCGTGAAGGAAATGGAAAGCCTCAATTAGCCCATACACTAAATGGCAGCGCACTTGCGTTACCACGTATTGTGGCAGCGTTGTTAGAAAATAATCAATCTGAAGAAGGAATCCGTATCCCTAAAGCACTTGTTCCGTATACAGGATTTGATAGAATAAGCTAATGTATAAATTATTAAAAATTGTAGTTCTTATTTGTGTTGGCCTAATGGTTGAAAATACATGTTTGTATGCTCAAACGGGTCAATCAAATGGTGAATTAGCAAATCAATATTTTTCAACGAATGATTTTGATAAGGCAGTAATCTATTATGAAAAATTTTATGATCAAGATCCACTTAACGCCTATCCAAATTATTTAAAGTGCTTAATCAGCATGAAAAATTATGAGAAGGCAGAAAAAGTAATTAAAAAACAAGCAAAGAAATTTTCTTCAGATCCTTCAATAAAAGTAGACCTTGGAAATCTTTATGAAACACAAGGTGATATTGAAAAAGCAAAAAAAGTTTATCAGGAAGCAATAAAAAATTTGTCACCAGACATTAATCAAGTTAATGTTTTGGGAACAACTTTTCTTCAACGTCAACTTTACGATTATGCAGCTGATACCTATCTTCAAGGTAGAAAAATTTTAAAAGGAGCTTATCCTTTCTCATTTGAATTAGCAGAAGTATATGCTCAGCAAAGTAAGCCAACAGAAATGGTGAATGAGTATATAAGTGTACTTGAATTTAGCCCAACATATTTGCCTAATATTCAAACAATACTTCAAAATAAAATAGCTAATGATCTTAATGGAAACCTTTCGGATATTATTCGTCAGGCCTTGCTAAGAAAAATTCAAAAATATCCAGAAACAACAAGTTACAGTGAGTTTTTATATTGGCTATTTCTTCAAGAAAAAGATTACGAGTCTGCATTTATACAGGCAAAATCTCTTGATATGCGATTAAGTGAAAAAGGGGAGAGACCAATTTCATTAGGAAAACTATGTGTAAGCAATCAAGAGTATAGCACTGGAGAAAAATGTTTTCAATATGTAGTAGATAAAGGAAAAGAAAACTCCAATTATGTAAATGCTAAAATTGAATTAATTAATGCAATCAATCTTCGTATTACAAACTCAGGAACCTATTCCCAAGCCGATTTATCAAAGCTTGAAAATGATTATGAAACCACTCTTCAAGAATTAGGAAAGAGTCTGCAAACAGCACCATTAATTCGAGGTTTCGCTCATTTAAAAGCTTTCTACCTTCATAAACCTGATGACGCTATTGATCTCCTTTTGGAAACATTAAGTTTTCCAAATATGAGTTATCAGTTTATTGCCGAATGCAAATTGGAATTAGCAGATATTTATGTTTTTTCTGGTCAGGTTTGGGATGCTGCATTACTTTATGGACAAGTTGACAAAGATTTTAAGAATGATGCGATGGGAAGAGAAGCAAAATTCCGAAATGCTAGATTATCTTATTTCTTAGGTGAATTTGAATGGGCAAAAGGCCAATTAAGTGTTTTAAAAGCTGCAACATCTCAGCTAATTTCTAATGATGCATTATCATTAGGATTACTAATAACTGATAACACCAATATGGATACAACTACAGATGCATTATTGCTGTATGCACATGCTGATCTTCTTAGTTTTCAAAATAAAGATAGTCTTGCTTTTTTAGCGTTAGATAGTTTACTTAAGTTATATCCAAATAATTCTTTAATTGATGAGGTTTGGTTTAAAAAGGCTCAAATTTTAAAAAAGTCAGGAAATTTTTTATTAGCAGTTCCATATCTTCAAGACATAATTGATAAATATCCAGAGGATATATTAGCAGATGACGCGCTTTTTCAAATGGGAAATATTTATGAAAATAATTTAAATGATAAAGAAAAAGCTAAAGTATTATACGAACAATTAATTACAAAATACCCTGGTAGTTTATTTGTTGTTGATGCTAGAAAGCGATTTAGAATATTGAGAGGGGATAAAGTAAATTAATTAATTTTGACTTTTGCAACAAAGCTTTTTTTTCTTAATTGTTTTGCATAGAGAGATATTAGTTATAAGTTTTAAAAAATGTAAAATCAATCAATAATGATAATTTATAATGTTACTGTAAACATTGATGATGATGTTGCTGAAGAATGGTTAAGTTGGATGACTGATACTCATATTCCAGAAGTTTTAAAAACGGGATTGTTTTTAGAAAATAGAATTTATCGTTTAATTGCAGAGGAAAAATCAGGAGGAACGAGTTATGCAATTCAATACGTTTGTGAAAGTTTAGAAAAATATGAAGAGTATAAAAAGAATTTTTCAGTTGATTTACAGAAGGAACATTCTACACGATATGCAGATAAATTCGTAGCTTTTCGAACATTATTAGAAGTAGTTAAATGAAAGAATATACAGAGGTAAAAGCAAAACGATTTCTCGGTCAACATTTTCTTAAGGATGAGAATGTAGCTAGTGATATTGTTGAAGCTTTTCAACCTCAAGATAAATGTGTTGATGTTTTAGAGATTGGCCCAGGTATGGGAGTTCTAACTAAGTATTTGTTAAACAGAAGCGATTTAAATCTAAAAGTAATTGAACTTGACAGAGACTCTGTTTCTTACCTTAAAACTAATTTTATTGGATTAAAGGATCGCATAATTGAAGGTGACTTCCTTCAAATGAATTTTGAAGATCATTTTAAAAATTCATTTTCAATAATTGGTAATTTCCCATACAATATTTCAACTCAAATTTTATTTCGCATTCTCGAAAATAAAGATAAAATTCCTTTAATGGTTGGCATGTTTCAAAAGGAAGTAGCTGAAAGAATTGCGTCTAAACCAGGTAATCGAGATTATGGAATCTTAAGTGTTTTATTGCAGCCATGGTTTGAAATGGAATATCTTTTTACTGTGAATGAACATCAATTTATTCCACCACCAAGGGTTAAATCAGCGATTATAAGAGTAACAAGAAATGAGAGAACCGAGCTAGGAATTGATGAAGCTTATTTTAAAAAATTAGTGAAATTAGCATTTAATCAACGACGAAAAACCTTGAGAAATGCATTGAGATCAGTTCTTCCTCCTGATTTTTCTTCAATCCCTTTTCTCGACTTAAGAGCAGAGGCTTTAAGTTGGGAACAATTTGTAATTCTAGGAAATAAATTAAGAGAAAATTAAAATTTCTTCCATACATATTCATTTTTCAATTTAAAATTTCAATGTAATTTGCCCTAAAAAATTTAAAAGGGCTTGAGGGTAATAAAAATTTTCATCAACCCTTTCCGAATTAGCGTAGTAACCATATGTATAACCGTTGCTTGCATATTTTTTACTGAAAATATTATTAGCTGAAAAGTTTATTTCAACAACTTTTCCAATGAAATTATTAATGGAATAATTAATTTTTATATCGCATACATTATAACTTTTTAGTTTTCTTTTTTCATTGGTAGTATTGTCTAAATATTGTTCTCCAACATGTTTTAAAATAACTAGAGCAGTAAGGTTTTTAATAAGATGTATGCTTAATCTTGACATATAAATTATAGACGGTGAAAATGCTATTGTTGTATTCCGATAATTAGTTTTACTTTGACCAGCATAACTATATGATGCATCTAAACTATCTAAGAATTCATCAAAACTTTTAATTTTATTTTCGCTAAGTGTCAAATTTCCATCAAGTGTAATAATTTTATTTAGCGAATAACTAAGTTCTAATTCCAGACCTGTTCTATAACTATTTTTTGTATTTGTACGAGTATAATTTCCTACATCATTAACTCCACCAGTAAGTACCAATTGGTTATAATAATTCATGTAATATACGTTTGCCGAAAATTTCAATTTTGAATTGAAAAATCGAGTTCCAAATTCAAAATCTGTGAGCGCCTCTGACGTAGGG
>JANPGA010000088.1:0-12760 GCA_031423735.1 Bacteroidota bacterium
AAAGGGTTAATGCCTTCTTTACTCGATAAAGCAGGTGAACTTGGTCTATTAGGTGTTTCTATTCCAGAAGAATATGGTGGTTTTGGAAAAGACTTCCTTACGGGGATGCTAATGACTGAAACCTTGGGTGCCGGGCATTCATTTTCTGTTGCGATGGCTGCTCATACTGGTATCGGCACATTGCCAATTTTATATTATGGAAATGAAGATCAAAAGAAAAAATATTTGCCAAAGCTAGCTACGGGTGAGTGGAAAGCATCATATTGTTTAACTGAACCTGGTTCTGGGTCAGATGCTCTTGCTGCGAAAACTAAAGCCGAACTCTCTAGTGATGGAAAAAGCTACATTTTAAATGGACAAAAAATGTGGATTACCAACGCAGGTTTTGCTGATCTGTTTATTGTATTTGCTCAAGTTGATGGAGATAAATTTACTGGATTCATCGTTGAAAAAACGTATGAAGGAGTTAGCTTAGGCGAAGAAGAACATAAAATGGGAATTAAAGGTTCATCAACTCGTCAAGTATTTTTTAGTGATTGCAAGGTTCCTTTAGAAAATGTTCTTGGCGAAATTGGAAAAGGTCATTTGATTGCATTTAATATCTTAAATATTGGTCGCGCAAAACTTGCTGCTGCTGCATTAGGAGGTTGTAAACAAGTATGTACTACCTCTATCGAATACGCAAATACTAGAATTCAATTTAAAATTCCTATTGCGAAATTTGGAGCTATAAAACATAAATTAGCAGAACAAGCAATTCGTACTTATGTTGTTGAATCTGCAATTTACAGAGTTAGCAAACTAATTGAAGATATGGAAGAACGTCTTATTAAAGATGGAAAACCGTTTAACAAAGCACTGCTTGGCGCTGCCGAAGAATATGCAATTGAATGTGCAATGTTAAAAGTTGCTGGTTCGGAAGTTTTAGATTTCGTAACTGACGAAGGAGTTCAAATTTTTGGAGGTTACGGATATTCTGCGGATTATCCTGTTGAAAGAGCTTATCGTGATTCCCGTATTAATAGGATTTTTGAAGGCACCAATGAAATCAATCGATTATTAATGGTTGATCAAATTTTAAAACGTGCGATGAAAGGTGAGCTTGATTTGATGGGACCAGCAATGGCTATTCAAAAAGAATTAACTGCAATTCCAGATTTTGGAGCACAAGATACTTCACTATTTGCAGAAGAAAATGAAACGATTGCAAAGATGAAAAAAGCCATTCTTATGGTTGCTGGTACAGCAGTACAAAAATACATGATGACCCTAGCTAAAGAGCAGGAAATTATCATGAATATAGCCGACATGGCAATTGATACCTATATGTCGGAATCAGTATTATTAAGAATTCAAAAATTAGTAGGTATTAAAGGTGAAGCTGCTTGTACTCATCAACTAGATATTCTTCGTGTTTATTTAAGTGATGCATTAGATCGTGTAAGCATAAATGGAAAAACTGCCATCAACTCAATGGTAGAAGGCGATGAACAAAGAATGTTGTTATTAGGATTGAAGCGATTTACAAAAGCAGCCCCTTTCAATACCAAAGAAGCACGTAGAAGGATTGCTCAGGTTCTTTGCGAAGAAGGAAAATACTGCTTCTAAAATAAATACCCTTAAAAGCCCTGAAGTGTGTGCATTTGCACTCTACTTCAGGGCTTTTACTATTTTTATGCCTTCGAATTTAATTATCCGTCAGCAATAAAATATGAAAAATAGAATCTTACAAATATTATCATTTGCAATTCCATTAGTATTGTTATTGTTAAATGCCAATTTTAAGAGTTTTGGTTTTGCTGACGCAGGAGAATTTTCATTAGTTACAAAGATCTTTGGAATTGCTCATCCTCCTGGATTTCCTTCTTATGTTATTGTAGCTACATTTTTTGCTAAGCTTTTATCAATTACAAGTATTTCGCATATAGCTTCATTAGTGATTTTTTCTGCTGTTTGTGTATCCATCTCCGCCTCATTGATGTTTTCAACTATAAATTTATTACTTGAAAAATTGTCTCCGGAAGTAACAATTGAAAACAGATACAATATTTCTTTTATAACCTCCATTCTATCAGTGATCGGAACTTGTACGTGGCATTGGGCACATTCCATCGAAGTATATGGTTTTCAAATTTTATGTATGAGTATTTTGTTTTATGGAATAGTAAAATATCAAACAACAAAAAACTATCGCTCTATATTAATTGCTTCATTAGGATTTGGATTTGGGCTAGCTAACCATCATTTAAGCATGATTTTGTTTACACCCTTCCTTCTACTTTTATTTCCAGATGGTTGGTTATCCACACCAATTTTAGGAAACAAAAAAGCACCAAAGATAAAATCAAGTAATTTGCTATCATTTTATATTCAAAAGCCATTTTTAATTTTTACTGGAACAACAATTTTTATTGTTTCAATATTTTACGGATGGTTAATGCTTCGATCAAATACTCCCCTCCCTTTTGCGTTTGGAAATCCCGACAATATCGATAGACTTTTTTATCACATTTCAGGAGGAGCTTGGATCAAAAATACACAAGCAGAAGTTAAAGGAATAATTGGTATGCGATTCCCTTATTTTATGAGAATATTATTTAATGAGTTTTTAATATTTATTCCGTTCTTAATTTTTGGATTCATCCAACTTATAAATAAAAAATCTTATCGACTATTTATTACTATTGCTGGATATTTTGTTGTTGTACTTTTTTACCAATTACGCATTGATCAAGCTGCAGATACGGATGCATATATGTTAAGTCCGTTTTATATGTTAATGTTTCTAATTCCATTTGGGATAGCATCATTTATCAAACAGAACCAAAAGCTTATTTATTTACTTCCAATTCTTTTGATATTTCAAATCATAATAAATTATCCTAAATCAAATTTGAAAAAATTTAATGTTAGTGAAACATTAATGCAAGAACTTGATAATTCATCTCCTAAAGGAAGTATTATTTTAATGGCAGACTGGACCAATATGATTACCTACAACTATTATTCAAATGTATTGGCTTTCCGTAAAGATTTAACGATTTTAAATTACGATTTAAAGTTTACGAACTACAAATTACTTGAACGAAACTATCCAATACTTTACAAAGAAATAAAAGTTGAATACGACCATTATATACAATTGCTTGGAAGTGCACATCCCGAAGAAATTTACAACACAGGATGTACACTTGATAATCAAGAATTGCTTGATTCATATTTAGCTGTAATTAAAAAAATCCAAACCTATTGTATCAATAATAATTTAACTTTTTTGGCTGACCCTAAAGCCTATATTTTACTTTCTCAATATGGTGTGTTTAAGGTTGCACATATATCAGGGTCATTAGTTGCTGATCGAATTACTGGAATGGGAAATACATTTCCATTTTTAAATTATCAATGGCTCAATGAGCCGCGATTATTGGAGGAACCAGGCGCATCTGACAAGATGGTTGATTTAGAAGCCGCAATGGATTTTAACAGAAATTATTATCGCCAAACAGGAAATAATATATTGGCAGATCAAGCAGAGTTGTCGTTTCAAAGGATAAAAAAAATTCAACGAGATATGAAATTGAGAATGCCATTTTTATTCCGCCCGCAATAAAATGAAATTATTTCACAAAATAAAATGGGTGTTAATTTTTGCGATTTTGCTACCACTTATAATTTACCGTAATTTAATTAGCTATGGCATTGCGCAATTGCGTGGCCAGGTGAATATTGTTTGGAATGCGAAACCTGTTGATGAAGTTATACAAGATAAAAACCTTCCAGATAGTATAAAACAAAAATTATTTCTAATCCAGGAAATTCGTAAATATGCTATTGATTCTTTGGGTTTAAAAGAGTCGAAGAATTACACTACCTATTTCGATCAAAAAGGCAAACCTGTTTTATGGGTAATTACCGCTTGTGAGCCATTTGAAATGAAAGCTTATCAATGGCATTTTCCATTTCTTGGAGATGTATCATACAAAGGTTTTTTTGAAAAAGAAAGAGGAATTCCCGAGCTAAATAAAATAAAAAATAAAGGATATGATACAGAATATAGTCCTGCTGGTGGTTGGTCGACATTAGGTTGGTTTAAAGATCCTATCCTATCTGGAATGCTTCGAAGAAACGAAGGACAAATTGCAGAGCTTATTATTCATGAATTAACGCATGCAACAGTTTACATATCAAACGATGTTGATTACAATGAAAATTTAGCAACATTTATTGGTGAACAAGGAGCATTAAGATTTTTAAAATCACATTTTGGAAATGCTTCAAAAGAGTTAATAAACTATAAAAATTTACAGCAAGATGAAAAGATTTTTGGCAATTACATGGTTCAATCTTGCCATCAATTAGATAGTGCCTATAAAACGATCCCTTCGAATTGGAGCCTTAAAAAGAAGGTTCATTTTAAATATTTTTACATTAAAGACTTGATTTTAGGAATTCGACAATTAAAACTAAATAATCCAGATCGATATACATTTCACTTTCCTGGCGACCATTTGCCCAATAATGCATGGTTTATGAGCTATAGCCGGTACCGTAACCAACAAAGTGATTTTCAAGCACAATTAGATTCATTAGGAGGTGATTTAAAGGCCTTTACGGACCAAATTGTTGTTAGAAATGGTAACAATTAGTTAATTTTTAGATGATTTTAATAAAAATAAGGGCTACCAAAGGGTGATAATTCAGTACATTTTCTTTAATTTCGGCAACCCAAAAGAAATCTAAAAAGAGCATGGCAATTACTACCATTTCGAAGAAATCAAAGCTGAAACAACAGCAGATTACTACAGTAAAAGATTCGACCAACCCTTTCGAGGCTATGATTCAGCGTTTCGATGTTGCTGCGAAAATAATTGGACTTGAACATGATGTTTATGAAGTCCTTAAAAACCCTTCAAAACTTATTGAAGTTAGTCTTCCAATTAAGATGGATGATGGATCAATAAAAGTTTTTGAAGGATATCGTGTAATCCACTCAACAGCACTTGGACCCTCAAAAGGTGGAATTCGTTATTCACCAGCGGTTGATGCTGATGAAGTAAAGGCATTAGCTGCATGGATGACATGGAAATGCGCTATTGCTGATATTCCTTACGGTGGCGCTAAAGGTGGAATTAATTGCGATCCTCGTACAATGTCGGTAGGTGAATTAGAGCGTATGACAAGAGCATATACTGCAGCAATGTCGGATGTATTTGGTGTTGACAAAGACATCCCTGCACCTGACATGAATACTGGCCCACGTGAGATGGCTTGGATCGTTGATGAATTCAGTAAATTGAAAGGTGGATTTACACCTGGAATTGTTACTGGTAAACCTTTACATCTTGGTGGCTCATTAGGTCGTGTAGAAGCAACAGGACGTGGTGTTTGTACATCTGCACTTGAGGCAATGAGTAAACTAAAAATGAAGGCTGATAAATGCAAAGCTGCTGTACAAGGATTTGGAAATGTAGGTTCTATTTCAGCAAAACATTTTGAAGCAGCAGGAATTAAAGTGGTTGGTATTTCAGATCATACTGCAGCATATTATAATCCAAAAGGAATTGATATCACAAAGGCGATTGCTTTTCGTGATGCAAATAAAGGTGTTTTGAAAGGCTTTAAAGGTGGTGAAATGATTACCAATGAAGAACTTTTAGAGTTAAAGGTTGATATTCTTGCTCCTTGTGCAACTGAAAATCAAATTACAGCAGCTAATGCTGATAAGATCCATGCTAAACTAATTGTTGAAGGTGCAAATGGCCCTTGTACTGCTGGTGCAGATGAGATTTTACATAACAATGGTGTAATTTTAATTCCAGATATTCTTGCTAACGGTGGAGGGGTTACCGTATCTTATTTTGAGTGGGTACAAAACCGCACTGGATACTATTATAGCGAAGAAGAAATCAACAAACGTGCTGACCGTTGGATGAAACAAGCTTTCCAAAATGTTTGGAACGTTTCAACTAAATATAAAATTTCGATGCGTATAGCAGCTTATGTTTTCGCATTAGAAAAAGTTGCTACTGCTACTCGTTCACGCGGAGCCTATTAATTTAAAATACAATACTAATAAGCGCAAGGAAAATTTCCTTGCGCTTATTGCATAAATACCAACCACCATGACTATTCACCGCGAAGGCTATACCATATTATCAGTAACTACATTTGTTTTAATAGTTTTAAACGCATTGGCATATGCTTTTTTAGGATCACATCAATGGCTAATGATTTCGGTATTTGCAATAAGTTTGGTTTTCTTTATTTTGGTATTGCAATTCTTTCGCTATCCAAGCAGGGAATTAGTATTTGGTGATAAATATATTATTGCACCAGCAGATGGAAAGGTTGTGGTTATTGAACAAACACTAGAAACCGAATATTTAAAAGACAAAAGAATTCAGGTTTCTATTTTTATGTCACCTATAAATGTTCATGCAAATTGGTACCCACTTTCGGGAAGAATAAGTTATGTTCGTTATCATGTAGGAAAATATTTAGTTGCATGGCATCCTAAAGCAAGTACAGAAAATGAACGTTCTACGATCGTTATTCAAAAAGATAATAAAACAGAAATTTTACTTCGTCAAATTGCGGGTGCACTAGCTAAACGAATTGTTTATTATCCTCATGAAGACGATAAAGTTCGACAAGGTGGTGAAATGGGATTTATAAAATTTGGATCAAGAGTTGATATTTATTTGCCTTTAGACGCGAAAATAAATGTTAAATTAGGACAAAAAACTACTGGTGGTGTTACAATAATTGCAGAGGTGTAGAGCTTTTTATATTATTTAAAAATCTTAGAAAATAATTCTATTGAAATTAATTTAGGTATTTTAAACTTACGTTTTTTTTGAACTCCTTAAAAAAACACCAAATAAATTTTTAAATATAAATGATGATTTTAAATTCTACCTTCGCTCCCACTGCTTAAATAACACAGTTAATATTACTCTCGTAAAAATATTTTTTTCTGGCATTAATCCTTGACTAAACAGCTGCTTATAATTAGTGATAAGACTATCAGGAAGTTCTTGCTTTAGGTTAGCAATTAATTTAGTTCTGCTTTCTTTCATTTCAATAAAATGATTTGCGAATTTTACTGGTGCTTCAGAAGCAAGGTATGATGAATCATTTGGTGTTGTTGCTGAACCAATAGTATAAGCATTAACTAAATCACAATCTTTTAATACTAATTCATATTCTTCGGTGCATTTAAAATATGCTCTATTAAAAAAAGCATCTTTCATTGAATAAAAAGCGCCTGAATCAGCTGTAACTAATGCTTTACGACAAGATTCACTTTCAGGGCCAACCCATAAATATGAACTATTCAATTTATTGTTTGCCGCTTTTATACGATCCAAATTAACATCAGTAAATACAATAACATTATCCCTATTGGCGACTGTCATTTCACTTTGCATTCCACTTGTAATGGTAGATATTCTTCGCCATGCTGGTAACTCACGCATTATATTAGCACCGTTAGGAATATAGAGTGTATTTACAATAATATTTTTTGCTGCAGCTTGTTCACAGTACTTAATATAATCATATCCATTGGAAGTTACCATACCATTTCCACAGAGAAAAATTGTTTTAAATGCTTGTTGATTTTTTGACCAACTTAGTTGCGAAACACAAGTAGAAAGTGCAGCGCTTACATATTGATCACCTTTTTCAATAGAAGGTTTAAGTTTATAAAGTTCAGCAGCAACATGATCAAAATTATGGGTTAGATCACTCAAAATTCTAACATAACCAGTACTTTTTCCAAAACTAGGTCGGGAATAGCCTACCACAGCAATTCGCAAATCAGGAGCAGGAACCATATTATTGGCCTGATTAATTATTAACCATAAATTATCCCTAACGTTATTAATTAAACCATTCGTACTTCCACTTAAATCAACACAAAATACAATATCTAAGGGACGTTTTGCATCCTTTTGAGCTAAAGTAAATTGGCTACTAAAAATCAATAGGCAATAAACAATTAAGTAAAATTTAAATGAGACCTTTTTCATAAAGATTTGCTTATCAAAAATAAGATAAACATGGATTTAGAGGTTTGAAAAACGCTACTCTTCTAAAAAGTTATCAATAGTTATTTAACTTCATTAACCGTCGAATTTCGGAATGCAAGTTTGAAATTGCAAGTTTAATTTGCCAATTATTTCGATTCCTTGGTTCTACATAATTTGAGATGGATCGAATTTGAAGTGATGGAACTATAAACATATTTGCAGTGTAAAAAAATGCTGCACCTTCCATACTTTCTATATCAGGATTAAATTTTGCAATAATCTTATCGATGGAAAGCTGATATCCATGTACTTTATTGACCGTTATTCCTCTAGCTTCGGTTTTGTTATCCATAATAAACTTAGCATTAGAGATCGATAAAAGTTTACGATTTACAAAAGGGGCTTCCGACTCACCTAACAAATGAAGATCGAAAATATCAATAAATTCATTTTGGTCCTCGGCTCCTAAATCAGCAAAACAATCTTCGATTACCTGTACTACACTACCTAATGGCCAATTAAAGTTAAAGGAACCTGCCAATCCAATATTTAATAAAAGCTGGTAAGGGCAAGTAGTTAATAAACGAGTCAAATGAAAAGTAGTAGCAACCGAACCAACTCCGGTAATTAATAAATCGGCATCCAAATCAGCAAAAGCATCCAAATAATATCCTTTTTGAGTGGAAAAGTCAAGGTTTTCTTTCAGAAGTCCCTGACATTCAGCTAAAGTAGCGCACACTATTAAAACTTGATGCATAATGTACAAATATAGCAGAAAGGCACAGTTATGAGGTACACAATAGGTCAACAGTTTACTCTAAATGAACTAATTTTGTGGGATTCTGTTAAGGAGTGAAGAAAAATTAAAATTATTATGATTTATATTACGAGAAAAGAACATTTTAACGCAGCCCATAAACTTTATAAAGCGGATTGGTCTGATGAGAAAAATATGGAAATATTTGGCAAATGTTCGAATCCAAATTGGCATGGACATAATTATGATTTGTTTGTAACAGTAAAAGGAATTCCTAATCCTTCAACCGGATTTGTTATAGACTTGAAACTATTAAGCAAACTCATTAAAAGTTTGGTAATTGATAAGCTTGATCATAAAAATATTAATTTGGATGTTGATTTCATGAAAGATAAGATGGCATCAACAGAAATTTTAACAATAGCTATTTGGGAGCAATTAGAAGATCCAATTAAAAAAGAAGGAAGTGAGTTACATTCTATAAAATTGTATGAAACAGAAAATAACTTTGTTGAATATTTCGGCTAGTTAATTTTTAAAAAAAATATTGTGGCTAAAAATAAAAAAAGTTCTTCTGATAATGATGAATACCTCGGCTACCAAAAAGTTGATGTTTATAATCAGGAAAAAATAGACCAATTAAAAGGTCACTATTCAAAAATACTTCATGACATTGGAGAAGATCCAAAGCGTGAAGGTTTGCTTAAAACGCCGGAGCGTGTGGCGAAAGCAATGCAATTCTTAACGCATGGATATGATCTAGATCCTGTTGCTATTTTAAATTCGGCTAAGTTTCGTGAAGATTATAAGCAAATGGTTATTGTAAAAGATATTGAAATTTACTCGATGTGCGAGCACCATCTCTTACCATTTTTCGGAAAAGCACATATTGCCTATATCCCAAATCAATATATTGTTGGCTTAAGTAAAATACCTCGCATAGCAGATGCATTTTCACGGAGATTACAAGTACAAGAAAGGCTTACTACTGAAATTAGAGATTGCATTCAGGAAACACTTAAACCACTAGGAGTAGCTGTTGTAATCGAAGCGCAACATTTATGTATGCAGATGCGTGGAATTCAAAAACAAAATTCAGTTACAACAACTTCTGCTTTTACTGGTGAATTTGAAAACGACAGAACGAGAGCAGAATTTATTAATCTCATCAAAGGAAGTTATCATTAATAAAAACAATAAATTTCAGATTATTCATACTAATAAAAAAAATCATGAAAGCATATTTATTCCCCGGACAAGGTTCGCAATTTATTGGAATGGGAAAAGATTTATACGAGAATTCAGAATTAGCAAAAGAAATGTTTTTACAAGCTAATTCAATTATTGGGTTTCCTATTTCAGAATTAATGTTCGCTGGTACTGATGAAGATTTATTGCAAACAAAAGTTACACAGCCTTCTATTTTTATTCATTCAGTAATTGCAGCAAAAACAATGGGGGATACATTCAAACCAGATATGGTTGCAGGTCATTCATTGGGTGAATTTTCAGCATTAGTAGCAAATGCAACTTTAAGTTTCGAAGATGGTTTACGTTTAGTTATAGAACGAGCAAATGCAATGCAAGCGGCATGTGAAATGGTTCCAGGAACTATGGCTGCTGTTTTAGCACTTGATGATGCAAAGGTGGAAGAAATTTGTGCAGGAGTAAACAATATAGTTGTCCCCGCTAATTATAATTGCCCCGGACAATTAGTTATTTCAGGTTCGATTGAAGGTGTTACCGAAGCATGTGAGTTATTAAAAGCAGCTGGAGCAAAAAGAGCTATGCTTTTAAAAGTAGGAGGAGCATTTCATAGTCCACTCATGGAGCCAGCTCGTGAAAGGTTAGCCGCAGCAATTGAGCGAACAAAATTCAATCAACCGATTTGTCCAGTTTATCAAAACGTAACTGCTATGCCTCATCGCAATGCTGATGAAATTAAGAAGAATTTGATAGCTCAATTAACAGCACCCGTTCGTTGGACGCAAACAATAGAAAATATGATTAGCGATGGTGCTAAATCTTTCACTGAAGTTGGTCCTGGAAAAGTGTTGCAAGGATTGGTGAAGAAGATTAATAAGGAAGCGGAAATATTGATTTGAAGATTAACTAATTTGAAGATTTGAAAATTAATTAGAATTTGAAGATAGGTTGATTTGAATCCTGATAGCAATCGTGGATTGAAGATTGACAAATTTGAAAATGCCCCCTCCCCCATTAAAAAAGATTTTGAACAAACGTAGTATAAAAATATTTTATTGATGCAATTGAATCCGTTGAATGCTATTTCGCCAATTGATGGTCGGTATAGAGAAGTTTGTGAGGAGTTGTCTTTATATTTTTCAGAGGAGGCATTAATGCGTTATCGTGTTATTGTTGAAGTTGAGTATTTTATTGAGTTATGTGAGTTACCATTGCCACAATTAACTTCGGTTGACAAAAAAGTATTCCCGGAATTAAGAAAATTATATAATAATTTTAATCATGATGATGCTTTACAAATTAAAGCGATTGAAAAAGTGACAAATCATGATGTAAAAGCAATTGAATATTTCATTAAAGATAAATTTGATAACTTAGGCTTATCAGCATTCAAAGAATTTATACATTTCGGATTAACTAGTCAGGATATTAATAATACTGCAATACCACTTTCAATTCGTGAAGCTGTTGAGCAAATATATTTACCATCAATAAAAGCTATTGGTGATAAGATTGAAGAATTAGCTCGTTCATGGTCGGATGTGCCTATGCTTGCGCGTACACACGGACAGCCTGCTTCCCCAACAGTTTTAGGTAAAGAAATTTACATATTCCGTCATCGTATTTCTACGCAATTAGAATTACTTAAAACGATAGCATACTCAGCAAAATTTGGAGGAGCAACGGGTAACTTCAATGCTCATGTTGTTGCATATCCTAATATTAAATGGATCGATTTCTCTGATAAGTTTATCGACCGACTAGGATTAAAACGTTCTCCATACACAACACAAATTGAGCACTATGATAACATGGCGGCTTTGTTTGATACAATGAAACGGATAAACACAATTTTATTGGATTTAAGTCGTGATATGTGGACCTATATCTCCATGAATTATTTTACACAAAGTGTTGTTGCTAATGAAGTAGGATCATCGGCAATGCCACATAAAGTTAATCCTATTGATTTTGAAAATGCAGAAGGAAATTTAGGAATGTCGAATGCGATATTAGAACATCTTGCAGCAAAACTTCCAATCTCACGATTACAAAGAGATCTTACCGACTCAACAGTGTTACGTAACGTTGGAGTTCCTTTTGCACACATTGCTATTGCAGCAAAATCCTTATTAAAGGGATTAAATAAAGTTACTGTAAATAAAATTGCAATCGCTGCTGATTTGGAGGACAACTGGGCAGTTGTTGCAGAAGGAATTCAAACTATTTTGAGAAGAGAAGCCTATCCAAATCCATATGAGGCTTTGAAAGAACTTACACGCACCGGAAGTAAAATAAATAAAAATACAATTAGTGATTTTATTGACAAGCTAAATGTTAGTGAAGCAATAAAAATTGAACTTCGCGCAATCACACCCTCCTCCTATACTGGTGTGCAAAAAGTTTTTTAATTCTCTTCCGCAAAGGAAATTTTTAATTCAGAATTCAAAATTCAGAATTCAGAATTCAGAATTAATTTTAGAATGGAAAAAGATTTGTATGCTTTTCATGAAACTCAATTCTTAATTTTGAATTCTTAATTCTTAATTGATTTAAAAAATGCCTCCCTCAATCCCTCCGAAGGAGGGAAGTTGATTTATATTCGGAATGGAAATTCTTCTCCACTTCACGAGCCTCAATTCTGAATTCTTAATTCTTAATTAATTTCACTCCCATCCGGAAGCAAGAACATCGGCAATGTGAACAACTTTTAGAGGTTCATTTTGTTTTTTGATTACGGCATCTAAATGCATTAGGCATTGGT